>NZ_JABDWC010000049.1:0-7808 GCF_019685155.1 Rhizobium sp. NZLR1b | reverse complement strand
CATGATCCGCAAGGGCCAATTTTCACCCAGTGGCCAATCGCCATTTCAGCAATTCGCTTCACTCGCTGCGTAGGTGTGTCCAGCGTCAGCTGGTTCTGCGACCTTGCTAAAAATTTGCGACAGAACCGCCAGCATCGGCTGGGCAGAAGCGCCCGCGTGGCGCTTGAGCCGGAACGTCCCCGCCGCTAGCGGCCGTAGGATTTCCTCTTCGGGCACAAGTTCGTCGAGCCAGGCCATGCGTTGGTGCCGTGTCAGCACCGCCATCTGCCGGTCGTGGAACGGCGCGATATCAGGGTTCGCTTCAATCGTCAGGATGGCGTAGGCCTCCGGCCAGTCCTCGGTTGCCGGCCGCCAGATCCCCGCGAAATAGAACCAGTCGCCATTGGTGAGCGAGAAGCTGAAGCTCTTATGGCGAAACTCCGAGGCCGGCACCAGGCAGCGGTGGGTCGGGAACGTCCGTCCTTCCGATCGGACGACGTTGACGGCGCGGGGGCCGCCGTCGCGCGGGCGCAGTCCCCACGGCAGTTCCACCATCTCCACATCGCCGTCATGGCGTCTTATGATGACGCGGCGCTTGTCGAGTGGGGCGTCGGACTGGAAAACGGTCGCGTTCATAGTGATTGGAACATATCAGGAACGCGTACATTAGACAAGGTCGATGGATAATCGTGTGCGGATAGCCGAAAAGCTGCTACTCTCAATGGATGCGCCCAAATGAGACCGAACTTCAGATGGTCATGCGGCATGTTCGCGATGGCGCCGCCATCGTCGCGCGCCAAACTGCGCTGATCAAAAGACTGGCTGGTCTCCCCCTGCCGACAAGACAAGCTGAAGACCTCCTCGTTCTGCTGGAGCGCATACAATCCGAGCACATATTGCACCTGCAGCGCCTCGGTCGTGAGGTGATGGCACCCACATTCGAAGGGAAGAGCAATGTGCAATGATTATCGGCTGATGGTGGATGTCGCCTCGGTTGTCGAGGATTTCGCCCACCTCAAGATCAAGATCCGTTTCGGTGAAGGCGCGCCGAACCTCGAAGCGCGCGAAGACATCAAGATAACCGATGCCGGCCCCATCGTCAGGACGATCGATGGTGTCCGCGACGAGGCCGAGCTCGTGCAGCGGCGCTGGAGCTGGCCGGGGCCGAACAAGCGGCCGGTCTATAATTTCCGTTCGGAGGGACGGGAGTTCACCTCCAATCGCTGCCTTATCGTTGCCGACGGCTTTTACGAGTTCACGGATCCAAAGGATGCCAAAAAGAAGCGCAAGGACAAGTGGCTGTTTACCAAGAAGGACGAGCCGATTTTCTGCATCGCCGGCATCTGGCGCGAAACGCCGGAGATCGGCCAGGCCTTCACTATGCTGACGATGGAGCCGGGGCCGGACATCGCGCCGTACCACGACCGGCAGATTGTCATCCTCGAGCGCAACGCGTGGGCCGACTGGCTCGATCCAACTGTTTCTGCAAAGTCATTGATCCGGCCGCTTTTAGCGGGAACGCTATCGGTGGAGCAGGTCGGTTGACCGATGATCCCTGATTACACGTGACGTATGGAAGTGAGATTCGCCGTCCCCCGGCAGTGCGTTTGCTCGAACCCTCGCCCTACCTGACCTGTAGAGGCGAACTACTGAAGCTGTGTCCTGCACTCGCCTTGCCTTGTTAGCGTCACGGAAGCAGTCATATAAGGCGCGATGAATTCAGATTCCAAAATATTCGTTGGCTTGCGACCCCTCCGCAAAAAGACAGATTCGAACCGGAAGCCGGATGGTCCGAAATGCCAATGGGACGGGTGCCAAAAGGGCGGCATTCACCGCGCTCCCGTCGGACGGGATGGAGAGGGATTGTATCTGCTCTTCTGTGCCGAGCATATGAAGGACTACGGCAGAGGCTACAATTTTGCGAGCAATCTGTCCGATCCTGTCGTCGCTCGCTATCAGAGAGAAGCGGCAAGCGGCGCCCGTCCGACCTGGGGAAGCAGGATCCGTCAGCCTGCGGAGGCAGCGCTCCCCTTCACGGTCCGATCTGGTTCTGCAAAGGCGATGAATGCCCGCAGAAACGCTGCAGAACGTCAGGGGGCAAGAGCGGATCTTCAACGGCGCAAGCTGAAAGTGCTGGAAGCCAAAGCGTTCGAAACACTCGGCCTTCTGCCGGAGGCAAGCCCCGAGCAAATCAGAAGCCGCTACAAGCAGAAGCTAAAGATGCACCATCCTGACGCTAACAGCGGAGATCGGAATTCGGAGGACGAGCTTCGGGCTGCAATCGACGCCTATAAGATCCTCAAATTGAACGGCTTTTGCTGAACAAAAAGAGCGCTGGCGAGCAGCGGCTCGACCTCCATTAACGGCCCGGCCGCACGAGCGAGCGTGCAATATCGATGGGGTCGACACGCGAGGCGGTTGGGTCTTTTCTGTTCCAGGCGACACCGAGCCCCGATCTTGAACCGACACCCCTCACCCTCTTCAGCTCGAACCCGCGGTTCGGCAGATCCTGCGTCCATTCCGGGACGAAACCGATGCCAAGCCCGGCGGAGAGAAGCGATACAGCGAGAAGGTGTCGCCGCAGGGGTAGGCGACATTGCCGCTCAGATCGTGCTCCTTGAATTTTTCCGCAAAATAACGCTCGCTGTAGGAGGGGTTTTGGCGGGAGAAGGAGATGATCTTCTCCATCCTCGATGGCGGTCTCGCTCTTGGCGGACAATGGCCTGGAACGGCCAGGAGATAACGAGAAAGAAGCGTAAGGAGCCGCTCCACCTGCCGGATGAAGCCGAGATTGATGCGGCCTGCCTCGATATGGCGGATACTGTCATCGGTGGTACCGCTTTCGATATGCTGGCGGATATCGGGATATTTGCGGGCAATGCCTGAGAGGAAGGACGGCAGCATGCCGATCGTGGCGGGATAGACGGTACCGATCGCAATCTTTCGCGCCGTCTTGCCGGCGACCGACCAGGCGATCTAGCAAAAGTTACCGCGAACACTGTCAGCCGCGTTGAGCAGGACGATTTTGGACCGCGGGGCGCGCAGCCGGTTACTACCATTGGCGCGATAGGTATCGGGCGCCGGCACTGTGAGCCGCTTCGCGGGTCTTACCACAGGATCACAAACGGTGACCTGGACCCGCGACTGGTAACTCAGCATCCTGTGGCAATTGCCATCTGCCGCTCGGCCGCGGACGCGGTCCGTGGATATTATAACGTCTTGCTTTTTATTGGCGCAGCTTGGGCTTTGATAAAAGCCCAAGCTGCGGAGTAATTCCGGGAGCTCCGGAGCGGACCCGTTACATCATGCCGCCCATGCCGCCCATGCCGCTCATGTCAGGCATGCCGCCGCCGGTAGCATCCTTCTTCGGCAGATCGGCAATCATGGCTTCTGTGGTCACCAGCAGGCCGGCAACCGAAGCCGCGTTCTGCAGGGCGGTGCGCACAACCTTTACCGGATCGACAATCCCCATGGCGATCATGTCGCCATATTCAGACGTCTGAGCGTTGTAACCGAAGTTGTCGGTATTGCTTTCCAGGATCTTGCCGACCACGATCGAACCTTCGTCACCGGCGTTTTCGGCAATCTGGCGAACCAGCGACTGAAGTGCCTTGCGGATGATCGCTATACCGGCGTTCTGGTCGTCATTCTCGCCCTTGATATCGAGGACGATGGAAGCGCGCAGCAGAGCTGTGCCACCGCCTGGAACGATGCCTTCTTCAACAGCCGCGCGTGTGGCGTTGAGCGCGTCGTCGATGCGATCCTTCTTTTCCTTGACTTCAACTTCCGTCGAGCCGCCAACGCGGATGACGGCAACGCCGCCAGCGAGCTTGGCAAGGCGTTCCTGCAGCTTCTCGCGGTCGTAGTCGGAGGTGGTTTCCTCGATCTGAGCCTTGATCTGGCCGATGCGACCGTCAATATCCGCCTTGGTGCCCGCACCATCAACGATGGTAGTATTCTCCTTGGTGATAGAGACCTTTTTGGCACGGCCGAGCATCTCGAGCGTGACGTTTTCGAGCTTGATGCCGAGGTCTTCGGAGATGACAGTGCCGCCGGTCAGGATCGCCAGATCCTCCAGCATGGCCTTGCGGCGGTCGCCGAAGCCAGGAGCCTTGACGGCAGCGATCTTGAGGCCGCCGCGCAGCTTGTTGACGACGAGCGTCGCGAGAGCTTCGCCTTCGACGTCCTCGGAAATGATGAGCAGCGGCTTGCCACTCTGAACGACTGCTTCCAGGATAGGAAGCATGGCCTGCAGATTGGAGAGCTTCTTTTCGTGCAGCAGCACATAGGCATCTTCCAGTTCAGCCACCATCTTTTCGGCATTGGTGACAAAATAGGGGCTAAGATAACCACGATCGAACTGCATGCCTTCGACGACTTCGAGCTCGGTTTCGGCGGTCTTGGCTTCTTCGACGGTAATCACACCCTCATTGCCGACCTTCTGCATTGCGTCGGCGATATACTGGCCTATTTCCTTCTCGCCATTGGCCGAGATGGTGCCGACCTGGGCAATCTCTTCCGATGTGTTGATCTTCTTGGCCTTGGCCAGCAGGTCCTTCACGACCGCGGTAACGGCGAGATCGATGCCGCGCTTCAGGTCCATCGGGTTCATGCCGGCTGCAACGGCCTTGCCGCCTTCGCGAACGATCGCCTGGGCGAGAACGGTAGCTGTGGTGGTACCGTCGCCAGCGACGTCATTGGTCTTCGAAGCGACTTCGCGGACCATCTGGGCGCCCATGTTTTCGAACTTGTCGTCCAGTTCGATTTCCTTGGCGACAGCGACGCCGTCCTTGGTAATGCGCGGTGCGCCGAAGGACTTGTCGATCACGACGTTGCGGCCCTTCGGACCGAGCGTGACCTTCACTGCATCGGCAAGAATATCGACGCCCCGCAGCAGCTTCTCGCGTGCATCACGGCCGAATTTGATCTGTTTCGCAGACATGGAATAACTCCCGGGCCATTGGCCCCATGGTCTTCGTCAAAAGGAAATAAGGAAGCGGCCGAAGATCAGGCGATGACGCCCATGACGTCTGCTTCCTTCATGATCAGCAGGTCTTCGCCGTTGAACTTAATCTCGGTGCCGGACCACTTGCCGAACAGGATGCGATCGCCCGCCTTGACATCGAGGGGAACGATCTTGCCGCTCTCGTCGCGTGCGCCGGTGCCGACGGCGACGATTTCGCCTTCCTGCGGCTTCTCTTTGGCGGTGTCGGGAATGATGATCCCGCCCTTGGTCTTGGCTTCAGCCTCGATACGGCGCACGACGACGCGGTCGTGCAGCGGCCGGAAAATGGTATTAATCATTTTGGGGTTCCTCAACGGGGTCGCGGCCGAATGGCCAATCCCGATACCTCACCTTAGCAGTCTTGCGTTGAGAGTGCCAGCGAGGATTCGTGTCATGCCGGTATTTGTCGAGCCCATTGAGTTGCAGCGCGGTCGAAGACCGTACGCGGTAGCGCACCTAGATCGCTAGGGCCAAGTCTGCAAGAAGGGTCGAAATCGACGTGAGATGTATATGCTCTCATGCATCGGCGCGTATGTATGCCTGATATCGTGAAACAGATACCGCCCGCAGCGATTGCCATCTTTCCAACACTGGGTAAGAAACGCTTCGAAGTATAAAGGGAATGTGGGCTGCAGTGCAGCCCTGCGTCGATCGGGTGGGGATTCGAAAGTCAGCCATTTCGCGATGCTGCGTCGGCCATATCCGGTGCGACGTGCTATCTCGGAGCATGACAAACCTTCTTTGCTCAGGGCATGGACCGTATCGAACACCTGCCTGGCGAATAGGCTTCAGCCAAATATAGCCCAATCACAGCCGACGTCAGTGCCTTCGTCATCTCGGCACTGGCGTTGCCTTCACGATTGCGAGCCCGGACCTTCAGGGCATCCACGCCAAGCTGCGGGGTGAGTTCATCCCCTGGTTGGGTGGCCAGGACATGCAGAAGTGGCAGCCCCACATCACGATCCAGAACAAGGTCACGAGGTTGGTAGCGGATACTTTGCACGTGTCGCTCGTGAGAGAATTTCGACCGCATCCTATCGAGATTGTCGGCCTTGATCCGTGGCGGCATCTGAATGGTCCGTGGCAGCACGAAACGTTCGCGATGTTTGGCAAGGTTCCCTGACACGGATCACCGCACCAGGGGCCGGAGCTGCTGCACAGTCAGCCTAATACGAGCCGCTGAGGGGTTTTCAAGTGGGGTTCGGTGCTCTCGTCCCCAATTACCCCTCAAACTGCCAAGCGACACCGACGAACGCCCGTCCCAAAACGAAAAAGCCTGCCGCGGGAGGAGGTGCGGCAGGCTTTCAAAAAGAACCGAACAACGACTGGGAGGAGGAGTGCCGCTGTTCCAATAGACGTCCCTTGGGAGGAGGAGTGGGCCGTCTGAAACACGAAGCTCTGCGGGAGGAGGTGCATTGCTTCGATGAGGATTAAGATATGCTATCGTCGCGGATTTAACAGTCTCAATGCTGCAGTGCAGGTATGCGCGGGAGCCATAGCTCCATATCTCGCAAAAGCGTGAAGTTGAATGAGATAAGCTCTCACTATCTTGAAACGAAAACGCCCGCATCATCAGCGGGCGTAGAAGCAATCAAAAGTGGGCAAGTACCCCTGTTAGCGAGCAACCGATGCGCGGGCAACGCTGCGAATATCCGCGCGGTCAATGCCAAGGTCTTGCAGTTCGCGACTGGACATGCGGCCAAGTTCAGTAACGGTCTGACGGAACTTGCGCCAGTTGTTGAAAGAGCGTGCTACGTTCATAATAATCCCCTTTCCGGAGAGCTTTTGACGTCAGCAACCCTTGGTCCCGGCGTCGTTTCGATGATTGGAATATAGTCCTTTCAATCGGTTTAAAACAGTGACGATAACTCACGCCACCCATGCGTCTGGCGCAAAGTTTGAGGGGTTCTGCTTGAACGCTATGCAGATCGAGCCCTGAACCGATCGAAGGCCGTGAGGCGCTTGATCGCAGAGGCTCAGCTACATGCAGGCCTGCTCCAGCGTCCGCGCCATGGGTAGGGTCGCACAATTGATGCCTCAAAGGGACGTTCGCAGGCGCTGCTTTGGCTTAGACCTGAACAGCTTGAGTCTTCCCTGCAACACTCCGAGCAGAAAGCTCGCCAAAGGGGTTAGAAACGATCTTCACTATCGCCAAACTGGTCCGGCGCAGCCATCGTCGGATGGCAAATTCCAAATTGCCCCAAGGAGACCAAAATGCGGCGAGATCCTCTGACCGAACGGGAGACACGCAGGAAAATCTCCGATCCTTACGATGTCGATTACTTCGCGAAGAAACACGGGATAAGCTCCAAGGACGCATCGCGAATTATTAACCTGCATCGTTCTGATCGCGACTCGTCAGACCGGGCCGGATACCAGTTGAAAAGCACGCTGTGAACGCGTTCGTCCATCTTGCTCTCTAAGCCTTGAGCCACCGAGCGCGTTGCAGCCAAAAATAGCTCTGTGGCCGAGAGGTTAGAACGCGCGACCTCATCTTACAGGCCGACTACCCGACGAAGCGGCATGTACCGGCGGAACTTCGCGTCGTCTTTCGACACCTGATGCGGAGTTTTAGCGGTAAGCCGCATGGGATCTCGAGGGAAATGACTTAGCGAAACTCTGTGTTGTGGGATTCGAACTGTCAGCGTCCCATTCGCGGCGCAAATTATTCCGCTTGCTGTCCGTTTACCCACCGGTCGCCTTGAAGGGAATCGAACCGTCGACCACGTCTTTTGAGGCGGCGCGGGGCATAAACGGTATTTGTGGGACTGGACCCTGGTCAGACAGGGCTGGTTGCGTTCGCTTACTTCACAATGCGATAGGC
>NZ_JABDWC010000048.1:0-8281 GCF_019685155.1 Rhizobium sp. NZLR1b | reverse complement strand
GGCAGGCGAGAAGCGGCGAATACTTCACCACCCATCTGTTCAGCGTCGCGTGGTCAACGGTAACGCCGCGCTCGGCCATGATCTCTTCCAGATCACGATAGGAGACTGCATATCGGACGTAGAAAAACACCGCGTATAGAATAACCTCTTTCGGGTAATGGCTGCCTTTGAAATCGACCATGATCTGGAACTCAACCTGCCTGCTCATCTTCAACCCAGATCTATGGCATCACCAACCTGGCGGCAAATGCGCTGAGAAATTTGCGACAGAACCAGCGCGTGTCCCATCCTCAGAAAAAGGTCGAATATCGCGGCCCTCAGGAACAGAAAAGGCAAATCGTAAAGCAATCGGTCCCGCTGCACGACATAGCGAGCTATTGCAGCGCCTACGAAGTACCCGACCAGTTGATCGGCAAGTTCGAGGCCCTCATTGTTCGAGCGTTCGCGAACGACTTGCTCAATGTCCGGATGGAGAACTTCTAGCGGCCTCCGACTCATCACGGGTCGCCAAGCCCGACCATGGACACGCCTCCATCTCGCCGATCGGTGGCAGAAATCCGACATGTCGCGGTTGATGGCGAGCTTCATATCGCCGAGGTGAAAACGGCAAGCCGTAGCAATATAAGCTCGTTTACCATTCCTTAATTTTCTCTGGACTTCTGGTTGCGGAATCACAACCGCTAGAATAAACGTATGGCGCGAAGAGGGGCGTGTCTTGTTTTCCAGAATTCTAGTGATCGCACTACTGCTGTTACTGACGGCGGTGGGCGCTTCTGCTGCTTCAAATGTACGCGTGATAGACGGAGATACGATCGACCTGGACGGTGTTCGTTATCGTCTCCACGGCATCGACGCGCCCGAGGCAGGTCAACTCTGCAAAGCGGCGGACGATAGCGACTGGGCCTGCGGACAGGTCGCGCTTCGGAAGCTGGAGAGCCTTGTCATCGGACGCGACGTCACGTGCACGCCTCACGAGAAGGACATGTATGGCCGGTGGGTTGCAAGCTGTGTTGCAGACGGCGTTGACATCAATGGCGAGATGATTGCTTCGGGCCTGGCGTGGGCGTTCCGGAAGTATTCCGTGGATTACGTCAAAGCCGAAGAGATTGCCCATGCCGCGCACGTCGGCGTCTGGCAGGCGGCCACCCAGACGCCGTGGGACTTCAGGTCCCACAAATGGGATAGCGCCGTCTCGGCCGCGCCTGCAGGAGGGTGCCCCATTAAGGGCAACATCAACAGCAAACACGAGAAAATCTATCACGCGCCATGGTCGAAGGACTACGCGAAGACAAAAATCGATGTCCGCAAGGGCGAGCGGTGGTTCTGTTCCGAGGGCGAAGCCATAGCAGCCGGATGGCGTCCGCCCCAGTGGGGAAAATGATGAGATCACGTATCAGCATGCACGCAGGGCTTCGCGATGGCCAAGTTTGAATCACTCACCAAATTGTACGATAGCCTCCGGGAGTCCAGTCACGACTTCCGCATTACGACGGACCCGTTTCCGCCGCTGGATCCGGAAAAGCTCGCCAAATCGATGGAGATCGAGCGCAAGGCGGCCGCGAACGGCAAAACAAATATTCCGGCATCGAATGCCCGGGAGCTGGACGATGTCGAGCGATCCATCGTGGACCGGGTCGAAAGCCAGCGCGACGAAGCCTTCCAGGTTCTCGAAGATCAGCTCAACACGTATGCCACCAGGCTGCGGAACCTCGATTTTGACGGCCACTTCAGCCAGATCGAGATGACTAACCACTCCAGTGTCGAGGATTTCCAGGCTGACGTCACCAAGGGCAGAGACGAGCTGTTCATCCGCCGGCAGGACCTCAAGGCTACCGACGAGGAGCTTGAGGAATTTAGAAAGCGAAACGGGCTGGAAAAGCGGATCGCTCGCGTCAGGAGTTCTCTTGAGTTTGGGTTAAAGATTCTGTTCGTGGCGCTCCTGTTGATCGTCGAAACCGGGGTCAACGGCATCTATCTCGCGAAAGGAAACGACAGCGGCCTCGTAGGCGGCATCGGCTATGCGTTTGGCTTTGCTTTCGTCAATGTCATCGGCACGTTCCTATTGGCGCTCTTCGGAATTCGTCGGCTAAACCAACGTTTCTTTGGGCTAAAGCTCATCGGCTTCGTCAGCCTCCTTTTCTGGTTCGCCCTAGCAATCGCCCTCAATCTCGCAATGGCGCATTACCGCGAAATCTCCGCGACCGCCGTCGACAACATCGGCCCCCTTGTTCGGCGGCGGCTGGCGTCTGACCCGCTTGGCCTCGTGGATATCGATTCCTTCGTGTTGTTCGCGGGTGGCTTGCTATTTTCGACCGCCGCGCTCGTCGACGGCTTGTTCATGACCGATCCATATCCGGGTTATGCCGGGACCTATCAGCGCTACGTCAACGCCCGCGACGATTACGCGGCCGAAAGGGAGCATCGCGTCGAGGGGCTCAAAGACATCCGCGACGACCACAACGAAAAGATCGACGCTATCATCCAGGGGCTGTCGAAGCGACGCAAGGAATGCGCGGCCATCATCGACGCGCGCACACGCATGACTAAGCTATTCGGCGAACACCAGACACAGCTGGAGAGCGTCGGACGAAAGCTTCTGGCGATTTATCGTGAGGAGAACCGGGCAGCACGCACGGAAGAGGAACCCAAGCATTTCAAGGCGCAGTATAAGATGGAGCGCCGCAAGGTCATCATCGACACGTCCGATGATTGGGCCGACAAAGACCTCAGCGAACGCATCCAGACCGCCCAGGCCGATCTTTCGGCCCAGATGAAGCGCATCAGCAATGCATTCGAAGACGCAGTCACAGCTTATCACGAGCTCGACCACATCTATCCGGAGACGATCAATGGCAGCCCGGCGTAAGCGCAGAAGCCGCCGGGGAGGCAGCTCTGCCGGCCAGATCATCGGCATCATCGTACTCGTCATCGCCATCGTCGGTGCGGTCGGCGGCTACTCCGTGCTCTGGTACAAAGCGAAGGCCGCACCAACGCTCGATGCGGACCTTTGCCCCGAAAGCGGTGCCACGTCGGCGACAGCGGTATTGCTCGATGTCACCGACCCGATCTCCGACATAACAAAGGTCGACCTCAAACGAGAGTTTCAGCGGATCGTTGCGGACGTCGAGCAGCATGGCCTGATCGAGGTCTACCTCCTCACGGACGTTGAAGGCAAACCCGAGCGAACGTTCCACGGATGCAATCCGGGGGATAGCGAGAGCGCGGACCCATGGACATCGAATCCCAAGAAGATTCAGCAGCGTTGGGACCGGGCCTTCAACCAACCACTTAAAAAGATCGAGGAGCAGATGGGCGATGGCACGTCATCGAAGCAGTCGCCTATTATGGCTGGAATCCAGCGTATCGCGATCGAAAGCTTCACCGATGCGAAGCTCGATGGAAAGCCAAAGCGGCTGATTGTCGCCTCCGACATGATGGAGTTCACGCCAGCTTTCTCGATGTACAAATCCGGCGCCGACATCAAGGCATTTGAAGGCAGCGTTGCCCGAAACAAGTTTAGAACCCCGTTGGAGGGTGTGGATGTCAAGCTGCTGTTCTTCCAAAGGGAAAGCTCCGCTGCCTTGAAGAACCTGCCGGAATTCTGGACGGCGTGGATCGGCTCCAACCACGGCCACTTCTCGGGAATCGAGCGTTTGACAGGAACAATGTAATGAGTACCTCATCGATGAGAAGCCTTGTCCGCAACCAGGGACCGATCGTCCTTTTCGTTTTTCTGACGCTGGTCGGTTCCGCCGTCATCTGGCTGGGTAAAGTCTGGGGTTTCGACATTGGGCTCATCACCGCGATCCCGGTCGCGATGATGTTCCTGTACATGGGCGTAAACATGCTTCCTGGTCTGCGCGTCCACAGCGAGCAGGCCGGCGACAACCTCTATTACATGGGTTTCATCTACACGCTGACGAGCCTGGGCGTCTCGCTTTATAAGTTCACAGGCGAAGCTTCAATCGAGGACGTCGTTCGGAATTTCGGTATCGCGATCATTTCCACTGTGACTGGTATCGCACTCCGCATCTTCTTCAATCAGATGCGCCGCGATCCCGCCGATATCGAAAAGGCCGTCAGACACGAGCTCGCCGAGATGACCAGGCGGGTGAGGGCCGAGCTCGACAACTCGGCAATGGAGTTCTCCTCCTACCGGCGCACCAGCAATCAGATGCTTTCCGAAGGATTCGAGGAGATCGCCCGTCAGGCGGAAAAGAACGGCGAAGCCGTGCGAACCGCCATCGAGGCCATGTCCGCGAAGGCCGTAGAATCAATCCAGGCGGCGTCAACGCAGCTCCTGGCGACCTTGGAAGAGACCCATAAAAACGTGTCCCAGCTCTCGGATGCGAACGCCAAGAACGTGGTCCAGCTCTCCAGCCAGATGAACGACCTCGCGACCACGATGACGAACAAGTCGAAGCAGCTTGCCGACGCAATCGACAACGTCATCGGGAAATACTCCGCGGCCCGTTCTCCGGATGACGTCTTGAGGATCGACGTCTCGCCCGCAGTGGAATCCCTCAAGTCCATTGTGGACGCCCACGCCAAGGCGATCAGCGAGAATGCGGCCGATACCCGCGAGACGGCAAAGAAGGTCCTGGCAGACCTCGGGCCTTTCAAAGAGACCGCCGCGAACCTGACCAAGCTCGCCAACGAGGTGGGTGCCGCCGCTGCCACGCAGGCAAAATCGACGGAGACCGTCGCTAAGTTGACAGCCGTCATCGAAGGCGTCGTTGCGACATCCAAGACCGCTTACGAAGCCCACGCGGCAAGCACCGCCAAACTTACGGGATTCGTTGAGGCGGCGACCGGACGTCACAACGAGGCTAGGGCAGCCGAAGAGCAAAGCCGTCTCCGCGGCGAACGGATCGAACGTGCCTTGTCGCAGCTGTCGGCCCACGTGCCATCCGGAGCGTTGCCATCAGCGGCCAACGACACGCCCGATGCTCCCGCGGCTGTGGACATTGCGGGCATCGTAAGTGTTGCTGACACCGAGGATGACAAGCCGCGGAAGTCATGGTGGCAACGATGACACCGGAGAACGCGGGTCAGATCGAAACCAAGGGCTACAACCGCGGACTCATCCTCGGGTTCACCATGGCCGAGTCTCTGCTTCTCGTCGTCTTCTGCCTGCTACTGGTCACCGCGGCGATCATCGTGAAGGAACGCAAGCGGGCAGAGGATGCCATCGAGCAACTGTCAGCCGTCACCGAAACACACCGTCAGCAGGATCAGCAGATTAAGGAACTCGAGGCCGAAGTCGCTGCCCTCACCAGCAAATTGCCGGAGGCGGAGCAAGCTGCGTACGACGAGGACTGGCGCGAACTCGTCCTGCAGAAGGATACTTATAAACGCATCAAGGAAGTTCTCGGAGAGAAAGATGCCGCCGATATGCTCAGGCGTGTTGAGGCTCTTATTGCCGCGGAGCAGCGGGCGGTTGATTTGGAAAGCGCCAACGACCGTCTCAATGCGCAGCGGCGTGATCTAACGGCTCGACTGGAAGCGGCGCTCAAACAACACGAGGCGCGAGAGGCAGAGCTTGCGAAGCTCAGCGCGTCTGGAAAGCCGCACGAGTGGCCGCCGATCATCAGCTTGGCCGAAGCCAATGGCTATTTCTTCCGCTCCGGCAGCGCTGAGCTTTCCACCTCATTCACAGACCAACTGAACGGATCGATTTCCGACGAGATCGCGAAAAACCTCGGGACCTACGGTGCCGACATCGTCGAGGTGATCGGCCATACAGATGAGCAGCCGATCTCGCGGCTGAATTCCAACCTCGACAAGAATTCCATCGACGTCCTGTCGTCCCGGAAACCAATTACGACGCTCGAGCCGGCCGACAACGCCGGGCTTGGACTCGCCCGTGCGATCTCGGTCGCCAATCTCCTCAGGGCCAACAAGTCGCTGTCGGGGATCACCGTCCTGCCTCTGTCCGCCGCGCAGCTTATCTTGCCCGGCGACACGCTCACCGTTGGCCAGGCTGGCAACGTCGAGACCCGCAGGCGCATCGAAATCAGAATCCGGCGACGCGAGGCAGCGGTGCAATAACGCGGTAGTGGGGCCGGGAGATGCGGCGTAGACGTCGTTCGCGAAAGCAGACCAAACTAAATCCGGGCGTTGTGTTCCTGATGCTCGGCCTTGGGTTGGTCGTCTCATACTTTCACAAATCTGAAGACCCTGCCATCGAGCCGCAAAGTCCTCCCGCCGCCAACCAAGGCGTCATTGACAATAAGAAGACCGTTGCGGAGGAGCCTGCGGAGACGAGCGCGCCAATACCTTCGGTCACGCCGGCCGCGCCCTCGCGCCTCCCGCATGCAGCTTTGACCGTTACCCGGTTCGTGGAGGGCCAGAAGGTGGCATTGCGCACCGGACCCGGAAAAACGTTTGGCATAATTGACCGATATGACAACGGCAGAGAACTGGAAGTGACCGAAACCGATGGTGACTGGTCGAGGGTACGAGATGGGCTGACGAGGCGGGAAGGGTGGATTTCGACCGCGCTCCTTTCCGACGCGCGGCCAAGTACACAGCAGCCTGACCAGCGTGAGCGGACGGCATCAAACGAAGCTGATACTGGGCCCGGTGCCGACCCTGTCACACCAACAACGCCTCAGATTTCCGATTCCATCGTGATCCAAAGGATCATCGCGGAATCCATCTCGATGTATCCAGGGTCTTGCGCCTGCCCTTACAACACCGACCGTGAGGGGAGACGGTGCGGCAAGCGGAGCGCCTACAACCGCGGAGGTGGATATGCGCCTGTCTGTTTCGCGGGCGATGTTTCTCCAGACATGATCCAATCGGCTCGACAGCAGTCGACCAGATAATTGCGGAACCACAGGCGCGTAAACAGGGAACTGCGACCATGTCTCAACGCCAAGTCCGACCGAGGTGCCGCGAATAAAGCATTAGGTCGGTGCGGCATTCTCGGTTTCGCCGCATCGGTCCGCCGGCAGCAATCAACCAACGCGATTAGCGAACGGAAAGGCCTTCTTCGCGTTAAAATGAGCCAGCAAATTTGATCACCCGCAAGAAGGGCACGGCCTGGGGCGGGTGACCCAGGCCGCGGCATCAATTCTTGTATTCGGGTTGAGCTTTCAGCTTCTCCTTGGTGGCATCGACATAGACCCGAACATCGTCACCCTTCTCGTTCCTCATGATATTGACCTGATCAAGAGGCACCGCGATCCGATGTTCGCCCATCCCGAGGAAACCGCCGATATCCAGCACCAGCTGCTTGACGGTACCATTGTCGTTGAGAACGAGCTTGTCGACTTCGCCGACGTCTTCGTCCTTGGCGCTATAGACGTGGGCTCCCGTGAGAGTTTCGGAAGTCAAATCCTTCATTTCTGACGTGCGATAACCCTCGCGCTGAACGTCCGGGCGGACCAGAGCGGTGTCACCCGCCGGGGAAGGCTTGGCCACATTCGTCGAATTGCTCGCCGCGGTGGTTGGAGCAACATATGCCGGTGCGTCGGTCAGCATCTGTTTATTGGCATTAACGACTAGAAAGTAGTCATCCGCATCGTCGCCGTCACGAACGAACTTGATATCTTTCATCGGGATTGCGACGGCCTTTTCGCCTAAGCCAAGGAAGCCGCCGACGCCGAGAACGACCGCTTTGACTTCACCTTGCCGGCTGAGAATAACTTCGTTTACCTCTCCGATGTCATCCCACTCCTTTTCCGCGCCAGGCTTGACCATCATATCCGCTGTCATCGGCTTTTCAGTAGCATACAGCCGCGTACCGATGAGCTTCGATGCCCTAATGTCGGTCGGCTGTTGCTGATACATTGCCATCGGTTCCATGGTTGCGGCATAGGCATTACCGCCGATCAAAACGATGGCCAGTGCGGTTGTTGTCAGGAACTTCTTCATTGTTATCTCCTTGGGTATTCGGATGACCGATCGCTTTGAAATGGCTATACGACCTCCGCTCGGATGTAACCGACACGCGGTGTAAATGTTCCGGTTCGCCATGGGGCATTGGATGGCCGAAAAGAAGGTTCTGTCGCAAATTTCTCAGCGCATTTGCCGCCAGGTTGGTGATGCCATAGATCTGGGTTGAAGATGAGCAGGCAGGTTGAGTTCCAGATCATGGTCGATTTCAAAGGCAGCCATTACCCGAAAGAGGTTATTCTATACGCGGTGTTTTTCTACGTCCGATATGCAGTCTCCTATCGTGATCTGGAAGAGATCATGGCCGAGCGCGGCGTTACCGTTGACCACGCGACGCTGAACAGATGGGTGGTGAAGTATTCGCCGCTTCTCGCCTGCC
>NZ_JABDWC010000047.1:0-10209 GCF_019685155.1 Rhizobium sp. NZLR1b | reverse complement strand
AGGGCAAACCGAAAATGGTCATCCGCATCGCGCTCGCCCGAAAACTCCTGGTCATTCTCAATGCAAAAGCACGAGATGCGCGAAGAGAATTCGAACATGCAACTTGACAGCCCAGATAGTCGCTCATCCGGCTGCCGCCACCTTTTCCCCGCAAACGGGGCGAAGGGGATATGCCGCAACGTCTCCGTCCCTCGCTGGCTTCTCGCAGGGCAGGTCCCCTCGCCCCGTTTACGGGGAGAGTGTTAGGGTGAGGGGCAGAGGCTCTCTCCACACAGCGTTCGCCACCCGCGCAAAACTCTTGACCCCTGCCGCCCTCCATGGCACCTGTCACGCCGATAATCCCTAAGCAATCGGTGCCGTTTCATGTCAGCTATGCCAGACCATATGAACCCGAAGCGCTCCTTCCAGGCGCTGATCCTGACCCTGCATAACTATTGGGCGGACAAGGGTTGCGCGGTGCTGCAGCCCTACGACATGGAAGTCGGCGCCGGCACCTTCCACCCCGCCACAACGCTGCGCGCCCTCGGCCCCAAGCCGTGGAAGGCCGCCTACGTCCAGCCGTCGCGGCGCCCATCCGATGGCCGCTACGGCGAAAACCCGAACCGGCTGCAGCATTATTACCAGTATCAGGTCATCCTGAAGCCGAACCCTGCGAATCTGCAGGAGCTTTATCTCGGATCGCTTTCGGCGATTGGTCTCGATCCGCTGCTGCACGATATCCGCTTCGTCGAGGACGACTGGGAAAGCCCGACGCTCGGCGCCTGGGGGCTCGGCTGGGAATGCTGGTGCGACGGCATGGAAGTGTCGCAGTTCACCTATTTCCAGCAGGTCTGCGGCATCGAATGCTCGCCGGTCGCTGGCGAACTGACCTATGGCCTCGAACGCCTCGCCATGTATGTCCAGGGTGTCGACAATGTCTACGACCTGAACTTCAACGGCCGCGAAGGTGATGAGAAGATCAGCTATGGCGATGTCTTCCTGCAGGCCGAGCAGGAATACTCTCGCCACAATTTCGAATTCGCCAATACCGAGATGCTGCATCGCCACTTCGTCGATGCCGAGAAGGAATGCCGGGCGCTGCTCGATGCCGGCGCGCCTGCCGACAACGCCAACCAGCGCCTGCACAAATGCGTCTTCCCGGCCTATGACCAGTGCATCAAGGCCAGCCACGTCTTCAACCTGCTCGACGCCCGCGGCGTCATCTCCGTCACCGAGCGCCAGAGCTATATCCTGCGCGTGCGCACCCTCGCCAAGGCCTGCGGCGAAGCCTTCCTGCTGACCGACGCTGGCGGCATCAACCTGTCGAAAGAGGCGGCGTGACGCAAAAGCCTGCCAGCCGTATCGTCCATATCAACGGCTGGCCAGGCACTGGGAAGCTGACTGTCGGCCGTTTGCTGGCTGAAAGGCTCGGCGCGCGGCTCATCGACAATCACACGCTGCTCAATCCGGCCGAGGCTCTGTTCTCCCGCAGCGATCCGTTGCACGCATCGCTGCGCGGGCAGATCCGCCAGGCGTTTTTCGACCATGCCGTGCGCGCCGACCCGGCCGAAAGCTTCGTCTTCACCGATGCGCTCTCGGATGACGCAGATGATAGTGCGGTCTTCTCCTGGTATCGCGATCTGGCTGCCGCAAGAGGCGTTAATCTTGTGGCGATCCTGATCGATTGTGCGCCGGAAGAGAATGCCAGGCGCCTTGCCTCTCCCGGTCGGTCCGAGGCGCTCAAGCTGACGGATACGGCAACGCTGCAACGGTTGCGGGCAAACTATAAACTGCTGCGCGGACTGGCTGAACGCACCGTCGAAATCGACACGACAGGCCTTTCGCCGGAGCACACGATGGCCCGAATCCTCGAAGATATCGGCGTTTGACGGCAACCGGGAAACCTGCGTAGTCTCCGCCCGGACATTACTTCGCTGCGGGGGATTCGCGATGTATATTGCACTTGGCGTCATCGTTCTGGTCGTGCTCTACGTCGTCTTTATCTACAACGGCCTGGTTCGCTCCCGGCAGATGGCGGAGGAAGCCTGGTCGGGCATCGACGTGCAGCTGAAGCGCCGTGCCGATCTGATCCCGAACCTGATCGAGACGGTCAAGGGTTATGCCGCCCATGAAAAGACCACGCTCGAAGAGGTGGTTTCGCTTCGCAACAAGGCGCAGGCCGTGCCATCAGGCGATGTTGCCGGCAGGGCGCAGGCGGAAGGCCTGCTTGGCCAAGCGCTCGGGCGGGTCATCGCGCTCGCCGAAGCCTATCCCGATCTCAAGGCCAACCAGAATTTTGCCGAGCTGCAGGCCTCGCTGGAAACCATGGAAGGCGAGCTGCAGATGGCGCGGCGGTATTACAACGGTGCCGCCCGCGACCTGAACGTCAAGGTCGAAAGCTTCCCCTCCAATCTCGTCGCCGGCCAATTCGGTTTTGCCAAGCGGGAATATTTCGAAATCACCAACGAGACCGACCGCGCCGTTCCCAGCGTGAAATTCTGACGATCCGGCATTTTGCCTTTGCGAAAAAGCGATTAAGAGCAGGGGCAGACTGCGGCCGATAAGGCTCGCCCCATGGACGGAAGACTCAGCATGACACGCACAGCCAAACTCACGATCATCCCGCCGGGCAAGCCGCTTTCGGGCCGCGCCATGCCGCCGGGCTCGAAGTCGATCACCAATCGCGCGCTGCTGCTCGCCGGCCTCGCCAAGGGCACGAGCCGGCTGACCGGTGCGCTGAAGAGCGACGATACGCGCTATATGGCCGATGCGCTGCGCGCCATGGGTGTTGTGATCGACGAGCCCGATGATACCAGCTTCCTCGTTACCGGCAGCGGCAGGCTGCTGCCGCCGAAAGCGCCGCTCTTCCTCGGCAATGCCGGCACGGCGACGCGCTTCCTGACGGCCGCGGCCGCCCTGGTCGACGGCACGGTGATCGTCGATGGCGACGAACATATGCGCAAGCGCCCGATCGGCCCGCTGGTCGAGGCGATGCGCACCCTCGGCATCGATGCGAGCGCCGAAACCGGCTGCCCGCCGGTCACCGTCAAAGGCACCGGCCGCTTCCAGGCCGACCGCATCCGCATCGATGGCGGTCTGTCCAGCCAGTATGTCTCGGCGCTGCTGATGATGGCGGCCGGCGGCGACCGGCCGGTCGATATCGAACTGGTCGGCGAGGATATCGGCGCGCTCGGTTATATCGATCTGACCACGGCGGCGATGAAAGCCTTCGGCGCCAAGGTCGAAAAGACCAGCGCCGTCACCTGGCGCGTCGAGCCGACCGGCTACCGCGCCGCCGACTTCATCGTCGAGCCCGATGCCTCGGCTGCCACCTACCTCTGGGCCGCCGAGGTCCTGACCGGCGGCGCGATCGATCTCGGCGTTCCCTCCGACGCCTTTTCGCAGCCGGATGCGCGCGCCTACGACATGATCGCCCGTTTTCCGCAGCTGCCGGCGGAGATCGACGGCTCGCAGATGCAGGATGCCGTCCCGACGCTTGCGGTGCTTGCCGCCTTCAACGAGACGCCGGTTCGCTTCGTCGGCATCGCCAACCTGCGCGTCAAGGAATGCGATCGTATCCGGGCGCTCTCGACCGGCCTCAACGGTATCGTTCCGGGGCTTGCCCGCGAAGAGGGCGACGATCTGATCGTAAAGTCCGATCCCGCACTTGCAGGACAGCGTCTTCCGGCCGAGATCGACAGCTTTGCCGATCACCGTATCGCCATGAGTTTCGCGCTCGCCGGGCTGAAGATCGACGGCATCACCATTCTCGATCCCGATTGCGTCGGCAAGACCTTCCCCGCCTATTGGCGGACGCTCGCCGCCCTCGGCGTGACATATCAGGACAAAGATTGAGGTAACGTGCAGCCGAGGCTGCCGGCGGGGAGACAGGGATGGGGCGTCGGTTTTTCGGGTTTTGTTTTGCACTGCTGTTGATGTTCGCTGCTCCGGCGGCCTTTGCCGCCGAGGTCATCGACAGTTTCGCCTCCGACATCGTACTCGAAAAGAGCGGCGCGATGACGGTGACGGAAACGATCACCGTCGATGCCGAGGGTAACCAGATCAATCACGGCATCTTTCGTGATTTCCCGCTCTACTTCACCGATGCCGCAGAGCGTCGCCGCAGCGTCGATTTCAATATGGTCTCGGTGCAGCGCGACGGCGCGGATGAGCCCTGGCATACCGAATCGATTTCGGGCGGCATCCGCATCTATGCCGGTTCTGCCGACGTGAGGGTGACGCCGGGTCGTCATCGTTATGTCTTCACCTACCGGACCAACCGCCAGATCCGCTATTTCGACGATCATGCCGAACTCTACTGGAACGTCACCGGCAATGGCTGGATCTTCCCGATCCGCTCGGCCACGGCGACGGTGACGCTGCCGCCGGGTGTTACCGCCACCGACACGGTCTTCTTTACCGGCCCTCAGGGCGGGACGGGAAAGAACGCCAGCGTCGACGAGACCGGCGCCGGCCTGGTCTTTGCAACGACCGCGCCGCTTGACGCCAATGAGGGCCTGACTTTCGCGATCCGCATGCCGAAAGGGTCGATCGATCCGCCGAGCGCGGATATGGAAAGCACATGGTGGCTGAAGGACAACCGTAATTATTTCATCGGCTTCGGCGGTCTGATCCTGGTTTTCGCCTATTACACCTGGTCCTGGCTGAAAGTCGGCCGCGATCCCGCCCGCGGCGTCGTCGTGCCGCGCTGGGACGCACCTGATGGCATCTCGCCGGCGCTGGTCAACTACATCGACAATAAGGGCTTCTCCGGCGAGGGCTGGACCGCGCTGTCGGCCACGGCGCTCAATCTTGCCGTCCGCGGTTACGTCAAGCTCGAAGACCTGAAGAATTCAATCGTCATCCAAGGTACCGGTAAAGCGCTCGGCAAGGAGAAATTCCAGGCCGGCGAAATCGAATTGCTGAAGGTTGCCGGCGGTGCGGGTTCGACACTGGCGATCGACAAGGCCAATGGCGAGCGGGTCAAATCCGTCGGCCAGGCCTTCCGTTCGGCGATCGAGAAGGAGCACCGCGGCAAATATTACAATTCCAACCTCGGTTATACCGCAGGCGGCATCGCGCTCAGCGCCGCCGCCCTGGTGGCGCTGTTCGTCTTTGGCTCGCTGGAACCGGAGACGATCGCGCTGATGCTGATCCCGACCGCCATCGCGGTTTTTGTTGCCGTGTTCGCTGCCGCCCTCGTCAGGTCGCTGCATCGCGGCACGTCGCTGTTCGGCAAGATCATCGCCATCATCGCCACCGCGGTCGGCGTTTTCGTCGGCATCAGCATTCTTGCGGTCGTCGTTATGGCGCTTGCCTCGTCGCTGGTGGAACTGCATGAAACGCCGATGCTCTTTGCCGTCGGCGGCATCGTGCTTTTGAACATCCTCTATTTCTTCATCATGAGCGCGCCGACCCCGCTCGGCGCCAAGATGATGGATGGCATAGACGGCTTGCGCCAATATTTGACGCTGGCCGAGAAAGACCGGATGAACACGGCGGGCGCCCCGCAAATGTCGCCGCGGCATTTCGAGACGCTGCTGCCTTATGCCGTGGCGCTTGGGGTCGAAAAACCCTGGTCGCGCACCTTCGAGACCTGGCTTGCAGCCGCCGCGGCCGGTGCGGCTGCCGCCTATGCGCCCGCCTGGTATTCCGGCAATTTCAACAGCGGCAGCTTTTCCGAGCGCATCGGCGGCTTTTCCTCGTCGATGGCCTCGACCATCGCCTCGACGATCCCTGCGCCGCCGCCCTCGAGTTCGTCCTCCGGTTTTTCCGGCGGCGGTTCGTCCGGCGGGGGTGGCGGAGGCGGTGGGGGCGGCGGCTGGTAAGCTTTCCCGCTTGACCTTTCGGCCCTTGGCCCTTAACCGCCAGAGGCAAAAGGAAAGGGTGGCGCATGAAGGTTCTGTTGATCGGATCGGGCGGACGCGAGCATGCGCTCGCCTGGAAGCTGGCGCAATCGCCGTTGATGACGGAATTCTACGCCGCACCCGGCAATCCCGGCATAGGCGAACACGCCATCCTCGTGCCCTTGAATATCGAGGATCATGAAGCAGTCGCCGCTTTCTGCCGAGAGAAGGCGATCGATTTCGTCGTCGTCGGCCCGGAAGCGCCGCTGGTCGCCGGCCTTGCCGACCGGCTGCGCGCCGACGGTCTGACGGTCTTCGGCCCCTCCGCCGCCGCCGCCCAACTCGAGGGCTCGAAGGGCTTCACCAAGGATATCTGCGCCCGCTACGGCATTCCGACGGGCGCCTACCAGCGCTTCAACAATGGGCCGAAGGCCAAAGCCTATATCCGCGCTGAAGGCGTGCCGATCGTCGTCAAGGCTGACGGCCTTGCCGCCGGCAAGGGCGTGACGGTTGCGATGACTCTGGATGAAGCCTTGGCGGCCGTCGACGACTGCTTCGAGGGCGCCTTTGGCGAAGCCGGCGCCGAAGTCGTCGTCGAAGCCTATCTCGATGGCGAGGAGGCAAGCTTCTTCTGCCTCTGCGACGGGAAGAACGCGCTGCCGCTCGCAACCGCCCAGGATCACAAGCGGGTGGGCGAGGGCGATACCGGCGTCAATACCGGCGGCATGGGCGCCTATTCGCCGGCGCCTGTCATGACTGCCGAAATGGTCGAGCGCACCATGAAGGAGATCATCGAGCCCACGATCCGCGGCATGGCTGAGAGCGGTCATCCCTTCTCCGGCGTGTTTTTCGCCGGGCTGATGATCACCAGGAAGGGGCCGGAACTCATCGAATACAATGTCCGCTTCGGCGATCCCGAATGCCAGGTGATGATGATGCGGTTGAAGAGCGATCTGCTGCCGCTGCTGCTTGCCACCGCCAACGGCACGCTCGATCAGCTGAAGGCGGAATGGAATGACGATCCGGCGCTGACAGTGGTCATGGCCTCCAAAGGCTATCCCGGCGCCTACGCGAAGAATACGCCCATCCTCTCCGTGCCCGAGGCAGGCGAGGGCGAGAAGGTGTTTCATGCCGGCACGGGTCTCAAGGACGGCGCGCTGGTTGCGACCGGCGGCCGCGTGCTGAACGTCACCGCCTCGGGCGGCACGGTGGCCGACGCCAAGGACCGCGCCTACGCGCTGCTCGACCGGGTGAGGTGGGAAAACGGCTTTTGCCGGCGCGACATCGGCTGGCGGGCGATCGAGCGCGAAACGGGCTCGGACAAAGTATAAACCGCGGCGTTCTTTAAATTTTTACCCTTTCCCCTGACGGGATGGAAACAAAGCTGCGCTATACCGCTCTCACAGTGAGACGGAGGTGCGTTGATGCGTCAGATTTTCCTCGGTGCGGCAATCCTGCTGATGGCAGGTTCGGCGATGGCGTCCTCGATCGAGGTGATCGGCAAGACCGCGCCGCACGCTGACGGCAGCATCGTCACCGAAACCTGTGTCAATTGCCCGCCGCTGCAGGCCGAACTCGTCAAGAAGGACTATAAGGTGCCGGAACTTAAGCCCGGCGTCCTCCAGGCCAGTGAAGTCCGCGATGTCGGCGGCGAAAAGAAGATCTATCGCACCGAAGGCTGGATGGGCGGCTCACCCGTAGTCTTCGTCAGCAAGGCGACCCCGGAAGCGATCATTGCGGCCATGCCGCCGACCCCGCCTGCCGATGGCATCGATATGAGCGCGACGACCGCAGCCGTCATCGGAAGCGACACCAAGCCCGTTGCCGCCGGCATGGCGGAACAACCGGCGACGCTTAACGTTTCCGAATTCAAGATGCGTTTTTAAAGCAACTTCGGTTTTAACGTCCGGAATTGCGTAAAGACGAAAGTTCCCTGCCCCTGCCTGATCAAGGTTTCGATCGCTTGGGGTTCCACTTCGGTGGACCGGATGCATCCTCGAAGAGAAGCGAGGGTGCATTCCTGTTTTGGAACATATGCGGAAAAATGGGCGCGGATTTCGGCCCTTGCAGACCGCCGGATGAACGTCCGGCGGTTCTGCTTTGTCGGTGCCCCCAGATTTTTAGGGAATTCGCGTCGTAAACAGTAAAATTAAAGCTTTCTTATCGGATAAGCCTCAATTGTTACTCACCGGTCGCAGCATGTTGTTTTTAGCAGCGGTAGACGCGTCGTCTTCTTGGGCGCGCTCGCACAAGCGGTAGAAGACCGCACCGGAATGCCCCACCATTCCCGTTGCGAGGATTCATGAAAAATCTCAAAATATCGAAGCAGCTCATATTGCTGGTCATCGGCCTGATGATCGCCTTCGCGATCGCCACGTCCCTGCAGATCCGCTCCTCGGTCGATGCGATCTACAAGGAGCGCTATGACATGCTCCGTTCCGAAGTTCAGTCGGCGGTCTCTGTTCTCAAGCTTTACCAGGCCAAGGTCACCGCGGGCGAAATGACGCTTGAGGACGCCCAGAAGCAGGCCTACGCCACCGTCAATGCAATGAAATACGATCCCGATGGCTATTTCTTCGGCTATAGCTACGACATCCAGATGATGTTCCACTTCGATGCCTCGAAAGTCGGGCAGATCAACAAGGGCCAGCCGGACAGCAAGGGCAAGCTCTATCGCGAAGAGCTGGTCAGGCTCGGGCAGCAGGGTGGCGGTCTCGTCGAATATTATTCCACAGCCAAACCGGGTCAGCCGGCTGGCGATTTTCGTAAGACGGCCTATGCACTGGCCTTCGACCCTTGGAAGGTCGTCGTCGTCACCGGCGTCTACATGGAAGATCTCGATGCCCAGATCAACAGCACGATCCTGACCGCTTTGTCCGGCAGCATCATACTGTTCTTCCTTGCTATTTTGGCCGCTTATGTCGTCATCCGCGGCATTTCGAGCCCTCTCAACAGCGTCCATGCCGCCCTGAAGGCGGTGGCCGAAGAGGACGTTTCCATCGCCATTCCGCATACCGGCATGAACAACGAAGTCGGGATGATGGCCAAGGCGACGCAGTCGCTGCAAGAAAAGATCAGGGAACGCCATGCGATGTCGGATCGCGAGGCGGCCCAGCAGCTGGCGCTGGAAAACGAGCGCGAGAACAACCTGCGCCAGCAACAGGACGAAGCGACGCTCCAGGCCCGGGTGGTGACGACGATCGGCCAGGCGCTGGAGATGATTGCGCGTGGCGATCTCACCGTCCGCTGCGCCGATCTCGGCCAGAAATATGCCGCCCTTCGCGACAACTTCAACGATGCATTGTCGCATCTCGAAGCCGCCATGGCCAAGGTCAGCGCCAAGGGTACCGATATCGGCACCAGCAAGGAAGAGATCCGCCGCGCCTCCAACGAATTGTCGCAGCGCACCGAGCGCCAGGCGGCAAGCCTCGAGGAAACCTCGGCGGCCCTCGACGAACTCACCGTCGCCGTCCGCCAGACGGCCGACGGCGCCCATGAGGCGAGCAAACGTGTCCATTCGGTCAGCACCGAAGCCACCCACAGCGATGCGATCGTCACCCAGGCGATCGAAGCGATGAGCGGCATCGAGAAGTCGTCCTCGGAGATCACCAAGATCATCGGCGTCATCGACGAGATCGCCTTCCAGACCAACCTTTTGGCGCTGAATGCCGGCGTCGAGGCGGCCCGCGCCGGCGAATCCGGCAAGGGTTTTGCGGTCGTCGCCCAGGAAGTCCGCGAACTTGCCCAGCGTTCCGCCGCTGCGGCCAAGGAGATCAAGGACCAGATTGCTCGTTCTTCCAGCCAGGTCGACCATGGCGTCCGACTGGTCGGCGAGGCTGGCGAGGCGCTGAAGCGCATCTCCGACCAGATCAAGGCTGCCAACGAGATCGTCGCCAAGATCGCCCACAGCGCCTCCGAACAGGACACAACGCTGCGCTCGATCTCGTCGTCGATGAACCAGCTCGACGCCGCCACCCAGCAGAACGCCGCCATGGCCGAGGAGACCACGGCCTCGGCGGAAACGCTGGCCACCGACACCGACGAGCTGATCGATCTCATCCGCGGCTTCCGCGTCAGTGGCGAAAACATTGCTCCGGCCATGCATCAGGGTCGCCGCGCCGCTTAAACGGCGCGGGGACAATCGGCGTTTCATCACCAAATTCTTAGCGGCCGTCGGTTCTCCGGCGGCCGTGCCGTTTTGGACGCCTATCAGCATGAATGAAATTGCTCGGCGAGAGCAGCCCCTCATCCGCCCGGCACCTTTGTAACTTCCCTTTACCCGCTATTGGCGTAGTACTGCCTGTTGCGGTGGCGGATGGAAGACCGTTGCACCTTTGGGACACCAAGCCCGTGGGAGAGCCTGGGTCTCCGTCCGCCGTTCCAT
>NZ_JABDWC010000046.1:0-12369 GCF_019685155.1 Rhizobium sp. NZLR1b | reverse complement strand
CGACTATTCGGTCGTACGTGACGATGACGAAGATCCCAGGCTCATCCACGGTTGTAACCAGAGGGGGAACGGGCGACTTCGTCACGCCTCTGGCCGGGTGGCCACCCGGCCAGAGGCTCAATCGCTTCCATCGCACAAAATCTCTAACGTGCAGATACAAGGGGCAGCCCCGACGCGCGGCAAGCGGAGCTGTGGCGCCTATTCTCCCTCACGCTTCAGCCGGTATTCCCCGGTCACCGGATCCTTGACCAGCGTGCCGATCGCGCCGGTCTGGCGCTCTTTCTCAGCCAGGCGCGACTTTTCGGCGAGCTTGCGGGCATCGGAGACGAAGCGACGATAGAGCCACCAGGCTGAGAAGACCAGGATCAGGATGGTAATAAGCTGCGGCATGACCCTATTCTGCTCCCCTCAAAGCCCGAAACGGCTCCACAATGCTCTTTCTTCCGCGGCTTCGGCAAGCCCTGTGGCAAGACCGGACGCCGCCCCTTCGAGCGACACCGGCGACACGCCGGGAATGCGGCGGCCGAGCAGGCCGCGGCCGGCCGTGACAAGCTCCAGCTTGGTCTTCTGGCCGTAGCGCCGCTTCAATTCCTGGCGCATGTCGCCGAGGCCATCGATGAGGCCGAGCTCAAGGCCGCGGGTGCCGCTCCAGAACAGGCCGGAGAACACCGCCGCATCATCCCGCAGCTTGCCGGCGCGGCGTTCGCGCACCATTGCTATGAAAACCTGGTGGATTTCGAGCTGCAGGCTCTTCAGGTATTCGATGTCCTTTTCCTTTTCGGGCTGGAAAGGGTCGAGGATCACCTTGTTTTCGCCGGCGGTGTAAACGCGGCGCTCGACGCCGATCTTCTTCAAGAGCTCGGGAAAGCCGAACCCGCCGGAAACGACGCCGATCGAGCCGACGATCGAGGTGGCGTCGGCAATGATCTCGTCGCCGGCAAGGGCGATCATGTAACCGCCGGACGCGGCGACGTCCTCGACGAAGACCAGCACCTTCTTCTGCTTCTCGCGAGCGAGTTCCCGAATGCGGGTGAAGATCAGGCGGGACTGGACGGGCGAACCGCCGGGCGAATTGATCGAGATGGCAACCGCCGGCGCGTCCTTCATGGCGAAGGCCTTCTCCAGAACCGGAGCGACATTGGCGAGATTGAGGGCCGGCCGGAACTGGCCGCCGCCGCTGACGATCGCCCCCTGCAGCCGGACGACCGGGATGGTGATGCCGTCCTTGCGGAACCGTTTCGGCAGCAGCTTTCTCAACAATCCAGCCATCTCTTATCCTTCGCTTCGGGTCGCACGATCGTCAATCCGCGATCGGCATCCATGTATGCGCTGGAACGACAAACGCAATGGCTGCGTTCTCGAAACATCGGACCTGAAAACATCGGATTGATTTTGTTGTTGCGAATGACTTGCATTATCATTCTAATTCGTCATAGTGCAGACACGATAAACAGGTGGAAATCGCATGGATGCCCTGAATCCGAATGCAAGAAGCGGCTGGCGGCACGAACGCGGCGAGGCGTCGCTATCGGATGTCTACCGCACCGTCGGAACCGGGCGTCATAGCTCGAGATGGCGGCGGGCGGCCGCCTTCGCCGGACCGGGCTACATGGTCGCCGTCGGTTACATGGATCCCGGCAATTGGGCGACCTCGCTCGCCGGCGGCTCGAAATTCGGCTATGCGCTGCTCACCGTCGCGCTGCTTTCCAACCTGATGGCGATCGTGTTGCAATCGCTCTGCGCACGTCTGGCGATCGCCTCCGGCCGTGACCTCGCGCAGGCCTGCCGCGACGCCTTTCCGAAATATGTCTCGATACCGCTGTGGGCCTTTGCGGAAATCGCCATCATCGCCACCGATATCGCCGAGGTGATCGGCACGGCGATCGGCCTCAACCTGCTGATGGGCATCCCGCTCGAACTTGGTGTGCTGATCACCGCGCTCGACGTCTTCGTCATCCTCTTCCTGCAGAAGCTTGGTTTCCGCTGGGTGGAAGCCTTCATCATTGCGCTGCTCGGCGTCATCGCGGTCTGCTTCGGCGTGCAGATCCTGCTTGCCGACCCGCAATGGGGCGCCGTCGTCACCGGCTTCTTCCCGACGACGGAGATCGTCACCAATCCGGAGATGCTCTATCTGGCGCTCGGTATTCTCGGCGCGACCGTCATGCCGCACAATCTCTACCTCCACTCCGGCATCGTCCAGACACGGGCCTATGGCCATACGGTTCCCGAGAAGAAGGAGGCGCTGACCTTTGCGACGATCGACTCGACGGTGGCCCTGTGCTTCGCCCTGCTGGTCAACGCCTCGATCCTGATTCTCGCGGCTGCCGCCTTCAATGCGCATGGGAAGACCGATGTCGTCGAACTCGGCGACGCCTATTCGCTGCTGTCGCCGCTGCTCGGTCTCGCCATCGCGCCGACGCTGTTCGGCATCGCGCTCTTATGCTGCGGCCTCAACTCGACGGTGACGGCAACACTTGCCGGCCAGATCGTCATGGAAGGCTTCCTGAAGATCAGGCTGAAACCTTGGGTGCGCCGGCTGATCACTCGCGCCATCGCCATCGTGCCGGCGGCGATCGTCACCATCTGGTATGGCGACCAGGGCACGGCGGAGCTTTTGATCCTCACTCAAGTGGTGCTCAGCCTGCAGCTTTCCTTCGCCGTCTTCCCGCTTGTCATGTTCACCGCCAGCAAGGCCAAGATGGGCGAACTCGTCGCGCCGCGCTGGCTGAGCGGCATCGCCTATCTGATCGCAGTCGTCATCGCCGGCCTCAACGTCAAGCTGCTCTTCGACTTCGTCACCGGCTAACGAAAGTGCGGCGCCGGCTGCGTGCGGCGGTCCGGGACTAAGAAACGACAGCGCGGCGCATCGACCTTGGTTGATGCGCCGCGCTTTGATTTGTCCGCCATTCATCGATCGATTTGGATCCACCAGGTCTCTAACTGCGGTTTTCCGACCATTCAGGAGAGTTCCGATTTGGCCAGGAGATGGGCATCGCCGCTGTCGTCTCGGACGGCCACGCCGGATTTCAACATGTCAAGCAGATCGGCGCTGAAGGCTTGCTCGCCGATCTCAGTCGTTAGCTGCAGGATCTCGCTTTGGACCCGATGTCGGTAAAGCGCCACCTGTGCAGCGTCATGCGGGATCCACTGATATCCTTTGTCATTATAGGCAGCAACGATGCGCAGAAGATCGAGCAGGCGCTTCCGCGGGTCGGATATTGTCACAAATCATCCCTCGCCAATGAACAGCTTCGATGCACGCGCTTTCAAAGCCTGGCATAGGCCGCCCGGCCATTGTTGAAATCATCGACGAGAGGGGAGAACTTATGGCTGCCTTCTTCGTGCATGATCAGAGGCGCGCGCAGCGACAGTCGAGCCCGCGATCCCTTGATCGCCGTCATCAGGATACGGACGGCGTTTTCACCCTGGCGCGGATGAATGGTAGTGATCTCGATGCCGCCAAAACGCCGGCCACAGGCGATAACGATCTCGGCGATCGATTGCGGCCTTGCGATCAGCGACAATTGCCCGCCCGAGATCATGATGGCGCCAGCCGTGCGGATCCAGCTTTCAAACAGGCCGTCGGTCATCGCATGGGCTTCGGCCTTCAGCGCATCCGGCGTGCGCCGGTCGCCGGCGTGGTTGAAGGGCGGGTTCATGATGACGTGGTGGAAACTCTCGTCGATGAGACCGGCATCGTTGCGCGCCTTGGCAGTCAGCGTCACATCGGCTTCGACGACGCTGACGCGGGCGGCGAAATGGGCATTTTCGGGCAGAAGGATGCTGCGGCGGGCATAATCGGCCATCTCGGCCGAACGCTCGAAAAGCACCACGTCCGCATCGGCAAGGCGCGAGGCGACGGCAAGGCCGGCAGCACCAGCGCCGGCGCCGAGATCGGCGACCCTGACCGGCCGATCGTCAGCGACGAGGGCGCCAAGCAGCATCGCATCCATGCCGGCGCGATGGCCCCTGCCCTTCGGCTGCACCAGATGGAAGGCGCCGCGATGAAAGGCATCGATGGTTTCGGCAGGCTCCCCGGTCATCGGGCGCTCACTTCCTGTCGCGCAATTCGCCGCCGAGGCCGGCGTCGGTCAGGATGCGGCGCGCCTGATCGGCCATCTCTTCATCCACCAGCAGGCGGCGCGGCAGCATGCCGAGCGAGCCTTCCAGGACGCTCATGCCCTGATCGGCGATGAAGCAGTGAATTCCGGCATCCTTCATCAAACTCTCGGCAAAGGAGAGCAGAACGGGGTCGTTGGCGCGGATAAGTTCATGCATTTGCCGTCGTTTTCCTTCCAATTTCGTCTTGCGCGACAATTCACCCCTTGCCGCGTCCATCGCCCCTTTCTATTGTCAGATGCAAAGAATGAACAGGAGTCCGGGTCGTTGGGCGTGGTCATACCGCTTGAAGAAAGCAAAAACAAACTGGCATCCATCAAGCCATTGGTCGATCTCACCAGGGCGGACATGGAGCGGGTGAACCAGCTCATTCTGTCCAAGGCCGGCTCCGATGTGCAGATGATCCCCGAAGTGGCGAACCATCTGATCTCGTCCGGCGGCAAGCGGTTGCGGCCGATGCTGACGCTGGCGTCCGCCTCGCTGTTCGACTACAGGGGCGAAAACCATGTCAAGCTCGCCACGTCAGTCGAGTTCATGCACACGGCGACGCTGCTGCATGACGATGTCGTCGACGAAAGCGATCTGCGCCGCGGCAAATCGACAGCGCGGATGATCTGGGGCAACCAGGCAAGTGTGCTGGTCGGCGACTTCCTGCTCGGCCAGGCCTTCCGCATGATGGTCGATGTCGGCTCGCTCGATGCGCTCGACGTCTTGTCTTCCGCTGCCTGCGTGATCGCCGAAGGCGAGGTGCTGCAGCTTTCCGTCGCCAAGAACATGGAGACGACGGAGGACGATTATCTCTCTGTCATCCGCGCGAAGACGGCCGCCCTCTTTGCCGCTGCCGCCGAAGTCGGGCCGATCGTCGCCGAGGCCGGTCGCTCCGGTCGCAATGCATTGAAATCCTATGGGATGAATCTGGGGCTTGCCTTCCAGCTCGTCGACGACGCGCTCGACTATGGCGGCAAGGCGGCCGATCTCGGCAAGAATGTCGGCGACGATTTCCGCGAGGGCAAGATCACCCTGCCGGTCATTCTCGCCTATCGCCGCGGTACCGAGGACGAGCGCGCCTTCTGGCGCGATGCGATCGAAGCCGGCAACAGCACCGACGCGAACCTCGAAAAAGCGCTCGGGCTGATCACCAAATACGGCACGCTCGCCGACACGATCGGCCGCGCGATCCATTACGGCACGATCGCAAGGGACGCGCTTGCGCCCCTGCCCGATACGGTATGGAAATCCGCCCTGATGGAAGTGATCGATTTCTGCATCGAGCGTGTCAACTGATCACACATGCTCGATTGCGGGCTGATTTTCTTGCAGCGCCGCTTCAAAAAAGCCATCCTGTTATGAATCAGTGAGCGCAACTGGTTTGCGACCGGCACCAGTGTCGGGACGCTGTCGAAGAAAGGTTTCCTAATGCGGCAGAGAATTGCCATCCGTCTTCTTACGAGCGCAGCGCTTGCCGCTGTCCTTTCGCTGGGCGGCGTCGGCGGTGTCAACGCCGAGGATGCGGCCAAGGCGAGTGAAGCCGGAACAACCGACAGCTTCGATGCCGATAGCGTTACCACTTTCTCCGGCGCCTTCCTCGCGGCGCGCACGGCCGATGTCGACCATGACTATGAAACGGCGATCGAACTCTACAAGAAGGCGCTGCAGATCGAGCCCGGCAATCCCGAGATCCGCCAGCGGCTGATGATCTCGCTGCTGCTCAATGGCGACATCAAGGACGGCGTCAAATATGCCAACGACCTGAAGGGCGATCCGTCCGTCGAGCGCATTACCACGATCGTGCGCGGTATGGATGCCGTGCGCCGTGATGACTACAAGACCGCCGAGACCATCCTCAAATATAACGGGCCGAACGATCTCGATCGGATGATGAACGACCTGCTGCTCGCCTGGGCTCGCGTCGGCGCCGGCCGCGGCAAGGAAGCGCTCGTCATGGTCGAGAAGATGAAGGGGCCGGACTGGGTCGGCATCTTCCAGAATTATAATGCAGGCGCGATCGCCATCACCACCGGCGACGTGAAATCCGCCCGAAAGCATCTGAACGATGCCGTGCTCGACAAGGAGGGAGGTGCGACGGCGCCCGACACCTTCATGCGCGCAGTGATGGCACTTGCACGCCTCGAGGCAATACAAGGCAATAAGCAGAAGGCGCTCGACGCCGTCTCCGTCGGCGACAATCTGCTGCCGAACTATGCGCCGTTGAACGCGCTGCGCGCCAGTATCGAAAAAGACGAAAAGCAGGAACAGCAGGTCAAGACGGCCGAAGAAGGGGCCGCCGGCGTGCTGTTTTCGGTCGGCGGCGCGCTGAACCGCGACGGCGCCGAGGATATCGTCTCGCTTTACCTGCAGACCGCCAATGCGCTCGACCCGAACAGCGCCGATACGCTGGTGCTGCTCGGCGGCATCGCCGAGAAGCAGAACCAGATGGACCGCGCCATCGCGCTCTACAAGAAGGTGCCGGAGAATTCGCCGATGCGGCGCATCTCCGAACTGCAACTCGGCCTCGCCCTTGCCCAGGGCGGCAAGGTAGACGAGGCGCGCAAGCACCTGCAGGCGCTGATCGCCTCCGACCCGAAGGATATCCGCAGCTACCTCGCCTATGGCAGCGTGCTCTCCGACGCCAAGGACTACGAGGCGATGGCGGCCAATTACGACAAGGCCGTCGAAGCGATCGGTCCGATTCCCGGCCGTGCCAACTGGAGCGTCTTCTTCCAGCGCGGCATCGCCTATGAGCGGCTGAAGAAGTGGGACCAGGCGGAACCGAACTTCCGCAAGGCCCTGGAGCTCAATCCCGACCAGCCGCAGGTGCTGAACTATCTCGGCTACTCCTGGATCGACATGAACCGGAACCTCGACGAAGGTCTCGGCATGATCAAGAAGGCCGTCGACCTTCGCCCAGACGATGGCTACATCATCGATTCGCTCGGCTGGGCCTATTTCCGCCTCAACCGCTTCGACGACGCCGTCGACGAACTGGAACGGGCAGCACAGATCAAGGCCGGCGACGCCACGATCAACGACCATCTCGGCGATGCCTATTGGCGCGTCGGCCGCAAGCTCGAAGCCGTTTATCAGTGGAACCGGGCGCTCGCCTCCGAACCCGAAGCCGCCGAGGTCCCGAAGATCAAGGAAAAGGTCGCCAACGGCCTGCCTGCCGCCAGCGACGATGCCAAAGCGGCCGACAAGAAGCAGCCGGATCCGGCACCGGTCACCCCGCCGCCGGTCGACAAGAAATCCTGACGGGCGAGACATGCCTGACGAGGGCATATCAGGCGCTTTCAGTGTCACCGAAGAGGCTCGCGCGAAGATCAACCTCGCTTTGCATGTGACGGGCCAGCGGGCAGATGGTTATCATCTGCTCGATATGCTGGTCACTTTCGCAGATTGCGGCGATCGGCTGAGCTTCTTGCGCGCGCCGGCCGACGCGTTCTCCCTGTCGGGCCGTTTCGGCGAGACGCTTGCCGGCGACGGCGAAGCCAATCTGGTGCTGCGGGCGCGTGATTTGTTGCGCGCGGCGGTCGGCCCCCTCGCCTTCCCCGTTCACATCCACTTGGAAAAGAACCTGCCGATCGCCTCCGGCATCGGCGGCGGCTCAGCCGATGCGGCCGCGACGCTGCGCGGGCTGATGCGGCTCTGGGAGACGACCTTGCCCGTGGAGACGCTCGCGCCCTTGGCGCTGCAGCTCGGCGCCGACGTGCCGATGTGCCTTGAGAGCCGGCCGCTGATTGCCCACGGCATCGGTGAACAGATCGAAGCCGTGCCGGATCTGCCCGCGTTTGCCATGGTGCTCGCCAACCCGCTGAAGGGTGTCTCGACGCCCAAGGTTTTCCGCCGACTGGCGACAAAGAACAATCCGGCTCTGAACCTCGCTCCGGGTCTTCGTGGGGCTACCGGCTGGCTCGCGGCGATTGGCGCTGCCCGTAACGACCTGGAGCCGCCTGCGCGCGATCTCGTGCCTGAGATTGCGGCAATCTCGGCGATGCTGCAGGCGCGCGGCGCGCTTTTGGCTCGCATGTCCGGTTCCGGCGCCACCTGTTTCGGGATCTTTGCCAGCATGACGGCCGCGCAAGATGCGGCGGCAGCTCTTCACGCCGAGCGGCCCGACTGGTATTTTCGGGTAACGGAAACGGTTTCAGGAGGCATGTGATGGCTGGTCTGGAAGAAAAGCGGCCCTTCATCGCCGTCGGCATCGCGATTCTCACAGTTTCGGATACGCGCACTCCGGAGACGGACAAGTCAGGCGACACGCTGGCGGAGCGAATTACCGAGGCGGGCCACAGGCTGGTCGACCGAGCGATCGTGCCTGACGATCGGGAGAAAATTGCAGCCCGGGTGAAGGCCTGGACCGAACGGGACGAGATCGACGTCGTCATCACCACCGGCGGCACCGGCTTCACCGGCCGCGATGTGACGCCTGAGGCGCTGGAACCTTTGTTCGAAAAGCGCATGGACGGCTTTTCCGCCATCTTCCACCGCATCTCCTATGAGAAGATCGGCACGGCGACGATCCAGTCGCGCGCTACGGCAGGCGTTGCAAACGCCACCTTCATCTTCGCGCTGCCGGGCTCGCCCGGCGCCTGCCGGGATGCCTGGGACGGCATTTTGAAAGGGCAGCTCGACTACCGCAGCGCGCCGTGCAATTTCGTCGAAATCATGCCGCGTCTGGACGAGCATTTGAAACGCGGCGCGGCGAAATAATGCATGTCGCCCGGGAGTGTGCCGCGGTTCCGGGATACCGACATTCATAAAACAACTAAAGCGGGCCGCGCTTTTGAATTCGCTATATGGCAAGGCCCGGCAAAGCGGGCATCGTTTCCCAGCTATCACCCGACAGCAGGATGCAGCTGATGCCATGAACATCCGTGACGACGAGCGTCCAGGTTCCGCTTTCGGCGGCATAGACCTCGAGAACGGCGTTCTGGTTGACCAGGCCGACTGCCGTCAGCTTTTCAGCGAAGTTCCTGTCAAGGAAATTGACGACGTCGGATCGGCCTGCGCAACTGAGCATCGTCTGCGATGCTGCCGAATGCGGATGCGCGATCATCAATGTCGGCAATATGACGGCCAGCAGGCCGTAGACCATACCGTGTGCCATGACGCACCTCCTTTCGCCGGGACCCCGGCAGAAGAGGAGATTTTCGCTGACCTGTTCTGCCGTCCACCGGCATTCCATGGCCATCCGTTGCGAAGCGAGGCGCTTCGGCGGCGCCATCGACGAATTATAGCGCAAAATTCCATTGGGCGCCATCTTTGCGCGATGACGGGAGGAGCGCGAATATTACCGCGCGGCTCTGGCGACCCAGGAGGGAATCAGTTCGCTCGCGAGCTTGCGTGGCTTCTGACCCTTGGCGAACTCAGCAAGGCGCATGCCGCTATGGGCAGCGGCGAGCGCCTGTTTCTTCGGCATCAGCAAACCAAGCTCCAGCGGCGGCACGGCGCGGCCGAGGCGGCGGAGGAACGGGCGCCGGTAGCCGCGCGAGGCGGTGAAACGCGCCGGCAGCTTGTTCAGCGCGACATATTCGGCGATCTCGTCGATCCAGCCGGCCTGGGGTCTGGCGCCCGGCTCGACGAAAAGCAGCCATTCGCCGCGGGCCGAGCGGACGATGTCCTTGATATCCCACTGCGAATGAAAACGGCAGCCGGCGGCGTCGGCGACCCGCGAGGTGCCGTCGCGCGAGCCGTGATCAAGCACGACCACATCGCTGACGAGCCCCTCCACCGCGCCTGCCACCAATACCGATAGGGTCTGCGCCAGCTCAGATTCCTGATCCTGACATTCGAGAACAACCGTCAACATTGCCTATTCATAATGCGCCGCACAAAATTTTGCCAGCGGCGTTTTCCGCATTTTGTTCTTGCATTGTTCTTGTTTTGCGGATAGGAATTTAATCATCAAAACGGGCGGGAGCGATGGCTTTCCGTCACGGGAGAATCCGATGAGAGAGCAGTCCCTGGCAGGGCAGGCCGCATTCGCGCCTGCCAACACAGCAGATATTGCCGATGCGATGATGGTGTCTTCCGGCCTGCGGATCGAGGTCGATCGGCGGCGCGGGCGTGGGGCGGGACTGAACCCGACCGGGCGGTTCGAGGCGCTGCAGCGGGAAACCATCGATGACGGCTGGCAGACGCTGGAAGAGCTTCCGCCGTTCAAGACCGACGTGCAGATCGAGAAACCCCGCACGGCCATCACCCGCAACGAATCGCCGGATATTCCCTTCGACCGTTCGATTAATCCCTATCGTGGCTGCGAACATGGCTGCATCTATTGTTTCGCCCGGCCGACACATGCCTATATGGGGCTCTCGGCGGGGCTCGATTTCGAGACGAAGCTCTTTGCCAAGCCGGATGCGGCAAAACTGCTGGAGCGGGAACTCGCCAAGCCGGGTTATAAGGTGCGGGCGATCGCGATCGGCACCAATACCGACCCCTATCAGCCGATCGAGAAGGAGTGGCGCGTCATGCGCGGCATTCTTGAGGTCTTGAACAAGGCGAACCATCCGGTATCGATCGTCACCAAGTCGGCGATGATCCTGAGGGATCTCGATATTCTGCAGGATATGGCGGCGAAGAACCTGGTGCGCGTCGGCATCTCCGTGACCACGCTCGACCGCAAGCTTGCCCGGACGATGGAGCCTCGCGCCGCCACGCCGCCGCGCCGGCTGGAGACCATTCACACGCTGTCGGAAGCAGGCATCCAGACGGCTGTGATGGCCGCCCCGCTGATCCCGGCGCTGAACGATCACGAGCTGGAACGCATCCTCGAATCGGCCAAGGCTGCCGGCGCAGCCGAGGCGAGTTATGTCATCCTGAGGCTGCCGCTCGAGGTCAGCCCGCTGTTTCGCGACTGGCTGCTGCAGCACTACCCCGATCGTTACCGGCATGTGATGTCGCTGGTGCGCGCGATGCGCGGCGGCAAGGATTATGATGCCGAATTCGGCAAACGTATGAAGGGCGCCGGTCCCTATGCCTGGCAGATCGCCCGGCGCTTTGAAATGGCGGCAAGACGTTTCGGCCTGACGCGACGCGGCATGCCATTGCGCGACGACCTGTTCGTGCCGCCTGATGGTAGCGGCGTGCAACTGTCACTGCTGTAACCGTTTGTTTTACGCAATTCTGGGCAACAGCGCTTCGCGCTTTGCCCCGGGGAAAACCGCAAGGCACTTTTCCTGCAATTGCTTGAAGCTTGCGCATCGGCCCATCGAGAAACCGCCCTGTTTTCGAGCTCCGAGCGCAATTCCAGCGGATGGGCCTGACCGCCCCCATCCGCCGGACCCGGTCCCCGACCGCCGCCCTGATCGGGGACTTGCGGGCAATCGGGTTGGCGTGCGAGGTTCAGCCGCATGAAACCTCGCACGCCACCCGATTCTCCGCTGCTTTTCCAAGCGGTTCCGCTGGTGCCGGATTTCCGGCTGGAGCTCAAAGCCCGCAAGGCCGGCCACTGGCCGGTCGCCGGCGCCGACGAGGCCGGCCGGGGGCCGCTGGCCGGGCCGGTCGTCGCCGCTGCCGTCATCCTCGATCCGAAGCGCATCCCCGAGGGTCTGAACGATTCCAAGCAGCTTTCGGCGCAACGGCGCGAGGAGTTGTTCGTGCAGATCCTGGCGACCGCCACCGTCTCCATCGCCTCCTCCAGCTCGACCCGCATCGACGAGACCGATATCCGCAAGGCGAGCCTCGACGCCATGCGCCGCGCTATCAGCGGCCTCGCCATTCCGGCAAGCTACGTGCTGACCGACGGGCTAGACGTGCCGCCCGGCCTCGATTGCCCCGGGCAGGCTGTGGTCAAGGGTGATGCCCGTTCAGTCTCGATCGCTGCCGCCTCGATCGTCGCCAAGGTAACGCGCGACCGGATGATGGCCCGGGTCCATCGGGTGTTTCCGGACTACGGCTTTGCCGCCCATGTGGGATACGGTACGCCGCAGCACCGCGCCGGTATCGAGAAGCATGGCCCGTGCTCCCTGCACCGGATGAGCTTCAGGCCGCTGCGCAAGGTCGAGGATGGTCCTGAGATGGACGAGCTGATTTCCGAATAGGCCTGCTCAAAAGAAAAGACCTTGGCCTCCGGACTGTCGAGCGCTTGCCCCTTGTATCTGCACGTTAGAGATTTTGTGCGATGGAAGCGATTGAGCCTCTGGCCGGGTGGCCACCCGGCCAGAGGCGTGACGAAGTCGCCCGTTCCCCCTCTGGTTACAACCGTGGATGAGCCTGGGATCTTCGTCATCGTCACGTACGACCGAATAGTCG
>NZ_JABDWC010000045.1:0-18682 GCF_019685155.1 Rhizobium sp. NZLR1b | reverse complement strand
TCCGTGCGGCACCGATGCGATGGACGAGCCAGGTACCGAGCACGGCGAATGCCACCGTGGAAAACTGGACTAGGCCGGTGACCGTGCCGACGAACGCATAGTCGAAGGCAAGATCTTTCCGCATGTCTGGGATGATCTGAGGAAAAAGGCTGAGGCCGAAGCCGTAACACGTGCCGACGCAGGCGATCATGACGGCCACGAGAACATTACCTGGGATACGCACGCTAGTCATCATGATCGGCCTCTGTTGGCAACCGTGTTCGCGCTCCCGCTCGACGCGATGATCATCTAGCATGGGCAGCCGGCGGACTGTCGGATCTGCGACGCCGGCTGCCAATATTGCCGCGCTTCGGGTGCCTCGGCATCGAGCGCGCCAATAGTCTTGCGCGGACCTTGGCGTCGTCGTACCCCAACCATCAAAGCACCGGCACTCCTGTTCAAGACCCTCACTCGCGGCGCATTGCCGAGTGCTCCTTTAGCTTTGGACCCAGCGAAGTGAAACGCTCTCTTAAAATTCATGACGGACATCAAACGTATACACGTTAAGGGAGCACCGAGCACGCCGCCACGGCGTGCTCGCCTATGCTTTTCGCTGAACCAATCGAGCCGCCGAAACAGCCAGCTCGATCGATCACCCTTTGACGCTCCGGACGCTCGCAACGCTGCCGTCGCAGGCCGCCCGGCGCTTGGCAAGCACCTTGACCGAAAAGAGCGCATAGATGATCAACGGAAGGCAGACGAGATAGGATGTCCTGATGCCCGCATGTTCGGCAATGAAACCGAGCAGCGGCGGCGCCAGGAAGAAGACGACGAAGGTCATCTGGCCAAGGGCGGCGACGTTGAGATACGCCGCGCGATCTGTGCGCTGGGCCGCCGCCGAGACGGCGAGAGGATAGACCGCGCTGCAGCCAGCGCCCATCAAGGCAAAGCCCGCCAGCGCCACATAGGCATGCGGAGCGCCCCAGACGGCACAAATGCCGATCGCCGAAAGAACAAGCAGCATCGTGGCGACGGCCCGCGCGCCAAACCGATCGACCAGTGGATCGATGAACAGGCGCGCCAGCGCCATACAAAAGGTAAAGAGCGTCAATCCCAGTCCGCCAACGAAGGGCTCGACCGAAAACACGTCGCTCATATAGATCGCCGACCAGTCGATCCCGGCACCTTCGACGAGAAAAGCCGCGATGCCGATCACGCAGAGCGGCATAAGGCCCCAGGTGGGAAGCGCCATCAGCGGCGCCTTGCCTTCATTCAACGGGGTCCGCGGCGGCGCATTGCGCATGCCGGAAATCGCCCAGACGCCGAGCACAAGCACCGCGGCAAAGGTCACGGCGAGATGGAGTTGCATCGAAATACCGGCTTGGCGGACGACAGAGGAGACAAGCGCCGTGGCGAAGAAGCCGAGGCTCCAGAAACCATGCGCCCTGTTCATCACACCGCGTCCTAGCTGTGCTTCGATGCGATCAATCTCGACATTGAGATTGATCTCCAGCGCCCCGGCGAGCATCCCCTCGACGAAAAGCACACAGAACACGACCGGCGCCGCATCGATCCACGGCACCAGCGATAGCAACGCAGACGTGCCGAGAACGGTAACGAATGCCGTTGTCCGCGCACCAAGCCGGGCGATCACGGGCGAAGACAAAGTCAACGAAATCAAGGCGCCGATCGCAGCCCCTATCAACGTCAACCCAAGCTCCGACTTGTCGACGCCAAGCGCAACCTGCAAATCCGGCATCCTCGACAGCAGCGCCCCCAGCGACACGGCGAAGAGAAAGAAGCAGACATAGATCCGCTGCTGCGGCGCGATTTTCATGATCCAACTCCGGGAATTGACGCTCGAAGCCGAACGCGCGCTTTTGGATTTGTGATGTCTAACTCACAGGGCCGGAGATCAAAACTTTTTTCTGAGGAGATGCGACGGAGCAGGCGATCTCAGAGACCGGCGATTTGCCTGGGTGTTTAGTCCCGGCAGCGCGACGGTTTCGGTGGGAGCCCCGCAAGCCAATATAAGTTTGCACCTCGTTACCGTGAAACCTGCGCTTGAATTCAGCTTGGCCCTGAACGTTGAAAATCCGGCGGTTAACGAGCAGTGACAGGAATACGCGCTGATAGAGGTAGCACAAAGGTGCTCTCGGGAAATTGGCTTTTTTCGACGTTGGCCAGCGGCGACAAGCCGAGAGTCATGATCTCGGCTCCTTCTTGTCTAAAACGATCTGCGGCATATTTCGTGAGCCCGATCGGCATAGGCCGTTGTGCCCGGGATTTTTCGCTTGAGGGGGCGAGGAATGTCATCCCGGAGCTTGCTGCGTTCCTAATGCCGCACGCTATTGCAGCTGCGAAGCTGGAAAATTAGAGGGCTGTCGGTAGCCGGTCAACTCGCCGCCCAGTTGTCTTTGTCCCGAATTCAGACGGTCTGAACTCCGGATCCCGACAAAACCGGGATAAAAGCAAACGCCCCTGACATCACGCGTGGTCATTTCATCCCCTTGCGCGATAGGCCACTGTTCGAGCGCGAACCTCATCCACTGCGCATTTTGACGTCAGGCGAGGCGCGCGGCTGATTGCAGTAACGCCGGCATAAAGTGCGCACCAGCAGGCCTGTAGGCCCGGGCAACTGTTGTCTCCGCCCAACGGCATCCTGAAAACAGCGGATCGGCTGTTCAACTCCCCACATCCTCGACGTCGGTAGGACGTTCTCTCACCCTTGGTGTGATTTCGGCCACCAAATGGAGTGTGCGGACTAACACCGAGCCGAATTGGCCGGCTCATCTCGAATTGATATCTTTGTGATTGTCTAAGCAAGGATCATGGACGCGTATGAGGCGGTCACGACCCCGACAGGCGCGCAGGTTCACCGACCGCGAGATCCCGAAGGAAGTGCTGGAGCGCGTGCTGTCCGTCGCGAGCTGGGCGCCGTCTGGATCGAATATACAGCCGTGTAACACCTCCATGGTGAGTGGTGCGACGCTTGCCGAGCAAGTAGCGCGCCGGAAAACCGTGGCCGCCGGCGACCCTGGACGAACAAGAAAGCAACAGGACTATCAAACGGGCTGAAACGTTCAATATGTCGAACGCCAGTCTTTGTGACCGTCACGCAAAACAGTGCCGCTATTTCGCTGAAAGGAAATCATAATGTCGCTCAAAGCACGAGCAGCACGCATTCATCAGTACGGTCCGCCTGAGGTCCTGGAGTTCGAAGACATCCTAGTCCCAGATCCTGGTGACGCAGAGGTCCGTGTCCGCAGCACAGTCATTGGCCTCAATTTTGTGGATGTCTATTTCAGACGCGGCACGATGGAGGTTCCGTCATTTCCCGCAATTATCGGCAACGAGGCAGCGGGTGTCGTCGAGGCCGTCGGAAGAAACGTTGCCTCGGTGAAAGTCGGCGACCGCGTCGTCTTCGGTCACAGCACAGGCGCTTACGCCAGCGCGGGCCTCCATCCCGCCGACCGGTTGGTGATTATACCGGACGGTGTCACCGACGAGCAGGCCGCGGGCAGTTTTTTGAAGGGTTTGACGGCGAGATATCTGGTCAAGGACGTTGTACCTTTGAAGCCCGGCGACACGATCCTCTATCACGCCGCCGCGGGTGGCGTGGGCCAGATCTTCGTGCAGTGGGCTAAGTCACTCGGGTATCGTGTCATTGGAACAGTATCCAGCCAAAGCAAGGCAGACGTTGCACGCCGGGCGGGATGTGACCACGTCATCAATTACAGCACGGAAGATTTCGTGGCGCGCACCTTCGAACTGACTGATGGAGTTGGCGTAGACGCGGTGTTTGATTCCGTCGGAGAAGACACCTTCCGTGGTTCGCTTGCCGTACTCAAAGTTCGTGGCACCTTGGTCCAGTTCGGTAAGGTATCCGGCGAAATTACTCCTCTTGATCCCTATGAACTTGGCCCGCGAGGGCTGCATCTGACATGGCCAATGCTGCAGCATTACGTTTCAACGCCTGCCCAGACCGCTGAGGCCGCCGCCGATCTGTTTGCGGCAATCAAATCGGGTGTCCTGAGGGTCGACCCTACCCGCATCTATTCATTCGACGACCTCGTCGAGGCTCATCGGGATCTTGAAGGTCGATTGACAACGGGTTCAGCGGTCCTTCGCGTGACGCAGTAGCGAAAAGAACGGAAGCCGCGCGGCGGTCGTACTTGTCCAGGGCGGGTGTCTTTCATCAATTCAGGTCTCGCTTGATCTGATAACACTGAAGTTATTTCGATGCTTCTGAATCCACTTGAAAAGAGAAATCATCCGGCATAATTTGATATCAACGAAATCATGTTTGGTTGGATGATATCAATGCCAGCGGTCACCATTCGCAATCTCTCGGATGAGACACATCGCGCCCTGCGGGTGCGAGCAGCTCATCATGGCAGAAGCACCGAGGCTGAAATCCGTGACATCCTCGAGGCTGCCGTTCGTCCATCTGAGCGCGTGAAACTCGGCTCTTTACTTGCGGCGATAGGTCGGGATGCCGAGCTTTCCGACGATGATGTTGGAGCCCTGCAGCAGGGTCGCGATAAGGCACCTGCGGAGCCGATGACGTTCGAATGATATTGCTGAACACCAACGTCATATCAGAGCCGTGGAGATCGGTTCCCGACGTGGCAGTGATCGCTTGGTTGGACGCACAAGCAATCGAGACACTGTTCCTTTCTACCATAACAATTGCCGAACTTCGTTTTGGGATTGCTTCCATGCCCCCAGGCAAACGGCAGGCTATCCTTCACGATCGCCTGGAGCGCGAAGTGCTTCTGCATTTTGTCGAGCGCATTCTACCCTTCGGCGTCACCACCTCGCAGTTTTATTCAGACCTCATGGCGCGTGCTCGGCTGTCCGGGAAAGCGATCGGCAAAGCTGATGGATATATTGCGGCCACGGCAGCGGCGCACGGTCTCGCGGTCGCGACGCGCGACACGAGCCCTTTCGAGGCCGCCGGGCTGAAGGTGATCAATCCTTGGTCTTCACCAAAATCATCTTGAACGTCGAGCTTCGTATCGTTCAAGACCCCAGCATTTTTATCCGCATCCGGGCCTCAGCTGGGCGCCTTGGGAACACATCGTAATTTCAGAGGTGCACTTCTTGCGGAAGACGTTGCGCTTCCGACAAATTCAGCCTGCCAAAGGGTTCATCCCGCTCACCGATTCGCGGAAATGACGCGGAGTGGTCCCCGTTCGCCCCTTGAATATCTCGTAGAAGCGACTACTGGAGCCAAAGCCGCAGTCAAAGCCGATCTGCAGGATGGGAGCGTCGGTGTCGGTCAGAAGCTGCATCGCCCGCGCCATCCGATATCGGATCAAATACTCGTTGACCGATATTCCCAACACCTTGCGGAAAGCACTGTTGGCCGTGCTCGGGTGGATATTTGCGCGCTTCGCGAGCTCGGGGATGCTGATCGGGTTTGCATAGTGCATATTGATCAGGTCGATGAGCCCCTCGACGTATCCCACCGCGTGGCCGGCCATAGGCGCCGGAAACAATTGGGTCGGCACGGTCTCGATTTTAGCATTGTCCAGGATCAGGCGTCTTATGCGCAGGCGCACCTCATCCACGATCAATTTGCGCCTTGCCTTACTCCCTGACTGCCATTCCCTTTCCCAGCGTGCAAACATCGAAACATCCGGGTTTTCCTGAGGTCCCTGCGTCAGGAAGCGGCCCTGCATGATCAATTGCCTGGCCCCTCTGTCTACCGGCAGGGCAAGGAAATCGACGAGGGGAAGATAAGCGCACACCAAAGGCGCGTTTTCGGTAACGGCGATCGTCTGGTGCGGGATCGCCGCCCAGAACAGAACCAGCCGCCCGGCCTCTACCTGTTCCTGTCTGCCGTTGAACAGGTAGGTCATCTGGCCTTCCATCAACAGGTTCAACTCGACGTGGTCGTGCCAGTGCGGCGCTGCCATCGCATCGGCCATGTGACGCTCGATCAGGAATGCATCTCTAGATGCAATCCATTCGGCGCGATCGTGATTCCGTTTCATTTTCTGGCTTCGACTCGAATCCCGGAATTATTAGTCGGATAGCAGGAGGAAATTCTGATTCAGAAGGAGCACTAAGCAATCATAACCGATAGGGAGATTGCAATGCCGAAGATTTGCCTGGTGGGCGCCGGTAGCACCGTATTTGCGCAGAACATTCTGGGAGATGTCTTGTCCTCGCAAACGCAGGGGGCTTACGTCATCAGCCTGTTCGATATCGACCCGGAGCGGCTAAAGACATCCGAAATCGTTGCTCGCCGGATTTGCGAGGCACTGGGGCGTTCAAGCGTCAAGATTGAAGCCACTTTGGACCGGCGCGACGCTCTTCGCGGGTCGGACTTCGTCATCCTCATGATGCAGGTCGGCGGTTATAAGCCGGCGACGGTGACGGACTTTGACGTTCCGAAGAAATACGGCTTGCGTCAAACGATTGCCGACACTCTCGGCATCGGCGGCATTTTCCGCGGCTTGCGCACGATCCCGGTATTGGAAGCGATCTGCCGGGATATGCAAGATGTGTGCCCGCAAGCGCTGCTGATGCAATACGTCAACCCGATGGCCATCAATTGCTGGGCGATCAACGAACTGGCGCCGGAAATCCGCACGGTCGGCCTGTGTCACAGCGTTCAACACACTGCCGCCCATCTTGCAAAATGCCTGGACGAAGACGTTGCCGACGTCAATTACGTGTCCGCCGGTATCAATCACGTCGCCTTCTTCCTGAAATACGAGAAAGTTCATCGCGACGGCCGCCGGGAAGACCTTTATCCGCGATTGAAAGCGCTGGCGGTCGAGGGTCGTGTTCCGGTCGATGACCGCGTACGCTTCGACGTGCTCCAGCGCCTTGGCCACTTCGTCACCGAGTCCAGCGAGCATTTCTCCGAATATACCTCCTGGTACATCAAGGAGGGTCGAAACGACCTGATCGACCGGCTCAACATCCCGTTGGACGAATACCTCCGCCGCTGCGATGTGCAGATAGGCGAATGGCGTGCCCTGCGGCAGGAGCTGGAAGGCGAGAGACCGATCGAGGTTTGTCGCAGCAACGAATATGCTGCCGGCATCATCCATGCTGCGGTAACCGGCACCCCGGCCTTGATCTACGGCAATGTTGCAAACAATGGCCTGATCGAGAACCTGCCTGCGGACTGCATCGTGGAAGTGCCCTGCCACGTCGACAGAAACGGCGTCCAACCGGTTCGCATTGGACGGATTCCGTCCCAGCTGGCGGCTGTCATGAATCTGAGTATTTCCGTGCAGCGGTTGACCGTTGAGGCTGCCCTCACAAAGAGCCGCGAGCGCATTTATCAGGCCGCTCTGCTGGATCCTCATACCTCCGCAGAACTCTCGCCCGACCAAATCTGGAGCATGGTCGACGATCTTATCGACGCTCACGGCGATCTCCTGCCTCAGTATCAGTGACATCAGCAACATCGCCGTTCCCTAAAACGCGCCGCGGCATCCGCGGCGCGTTTCTTGGTCAGTGAGGAAAAAAATCAAAAAACACCAATATTATGATTGACTATGATCTATTTGAGTGGAAATGTGATCGATATGGCGAACATTGTTGGAGGAGCTTTTCGGTGAATCAGGCAGGCGGAGTGAAGGTCGATCGTCTGGATGCCATCCGCAGCCACCTCTACGCGAACGGCTTTTCCACGATCCAGGCGCTTGCCGACGCGATCGGGGCGTCGCTCGCCACCGTACGCAGAGACCTTCAGATTCTTGAGCAGGAGGGGGCGATTGATCGTGTGCACGGCGGAGCCCGCATTGCGGATGGGTCGTCGGTCGAGGTCGCGTTTCAGGAGCGCGAAAAGCGCCATTTATCGGCCAAGCGTGCCATTGCCACTGCTGCCTATGAATTGCTGCATCCGCGCACGGCAATCTTCCTCGATGCCGGCACCACCGTCCTGCAGCTCGCCCGCCTCATCAGGATCAACCCGATTCCGCTCAGGATATTCACGAACGGCCTGACGGTGGCGCAGGAATTCCTGAACATTCCAAACCTCGAAGTGGTGCTTCTCGGCGGCCAGCTGCGCAGCGAAAACGCATCATTGGTCGGGCCACAGGCGGAGGCGATGATCGAGACGATCTGGTTCGACCAGCTCTTTCTTGGCGCAAGCGCCATCAGTCCCGACGGCGCCATCTATAGCGTCGATAGCGCGGAAGCCAGCCTCAATCGACGTATGCTGGCTCGATCGGCAAATCGCTTCGTCCTGGCCGACTCATCGAAATTCGGAATGATGGCGACCTACAAGGTGGCGCCGCTCAACACTGCAAAGGTTATCACCGATTCCGCACTCCCGCGCCATTGGCGCGAGGAACTGGCTAATTTCGGCGTCGACGCGACGATCGCAGAGCTGGGGGCCAAGGAATGAGCGACGAGCTGATCCTCGGTATTGACGGGGGCGGAAGCAAGGTTTTCGTCGCCCTCGCAGATCGGAGTGGTCGAATCCTGCGCAGCGCCCGCGGCCGCGGCGTCAATCCGATGGACAATCCGAACTGGCTGGAAGAGCTGGAGCAGCATCTGCTGCCTTTCCACAATGAGCCAAAATTGATGGCGGTCGCCGCGGGGCTTCCCGCCTATGGCGAGGTCGCACGCCTGTCGGCCTTGCAACGCGATGCGATCCAGCGCGGCTTCCCGAATGCTCTCCGCCAAGTTCTCAATGACGTCGATGCGGCACATCTTGGCGCCTTTGGCGGCAAGCCCGGCATTCTCATTCTCTCCGGTACGGGTTCGATGGCCTGGGCGCGCAACGCGGCGGGAAGTTCGGCACGCATCGGCGGCTGGGGCGATCTGATCGGCGACGAAGGAAGCAGTCACTGGATCGGGCAGAGGGCGCTCAACCTCATCAGCCAAGGCCTGGACGGTCGCGCTGCCGCGACCGCTCTGGCGACGGCCCTGTTCGACCACCTCGGCATCAATCCTCTCGATCCCATGAACGGGCTCGGCGACTGGGCAAGCGCGCTTTTAAACCCAAGGGCGGAGATCGCAGCGATTTCAGCTCTCGTGGATCGGGTCGGGTGCGATGGCGACGCGGGAGCCATAGGATTGCTGGAGCAGGCAGCCGATGAACTCTCAAAGCATCACCGTGCGATTTCCGGGCATTGCGATGCCAATGCCGATTGGACTTATGCTGGCGGCACCTTCTCCAGCCGGCTCCTTTTGGGAGCACTCGAGCGGAGGATTGGAAAGCCTCCGGCGCCACCGAAACTTCCCCCCATTGGTGGCGCCCTTCTGGCTGCTGCCCAACTTCTCGACTGGCCCTTGGACGAGAGCTGGTTCGGGCAAATCGCGGCCACTGCTCAGAGCCTTGGCGCGCACGCGACTTAAACCGAGCATCAAGAACAATGAAGGATGGGAACATGCACAAATTTGTCTTGCGACTACTTGGTTCAGCGGCCTTGGTCTTTGCCTTGCCCGCTTTGGCGGACGACGCAAAACCGCTCGCCGGCCAGTCGATCACGGTGTTGATGCCGTCACCCCAGGGTCCGACCATTGCGGCGGACTTCGAAGCAGAGACTGGCATCCATGTCGACCTACAGACGCTCTCCTGGGACGATATCCGGCCCAAGCTGGTGACGGCTCTGGTCGCGGGCACCGCGCCGGCCGACGTTACCGAATTCGACTGGTCATGGACAGGGCAGTTCAGTGCGGCGGGCTGGTTCCTGCCGCTGGATGATGTGATCGATGCCGATACTCTCAAGGATATCGGTGTGGCGAAGATCTTCACCGTCGATGGGAAGCTTCTCGGCATTCCCTATACGAACGACTTCCGAGTCCTGTTGGTAAACAAGAAGCATTTTGCCGATGCTGGTGTGTCGGAAATGCCGAAGACCCTGGACGACCTCGTCGCCGCCGCCAAGAAAATTAAGGAAAAGGGCATCGCCCAGTATCCGATCGGCCTGCCGCTTTCGGCAACGGAGGGTGCTTCGACGAGCTGGTATCTATTGACGAAGGCCTTCGGCGGTGAGCTTTTCGACAAGGATTTCAACCCGCTCTTCACGTCTCCGGACTCGGCTGGTTATAAGGCGCTCGCTTTCGAACTCATGCTTCTCAAGGAGGGGCTTGTCGACCCGGCATCCACCGGCCTCAAGGACAGCCAGATCAACGAAAGCATGTTCGGGCAGGGCATCACCAGTATCATGATCTCTGGCGAGCCCGGACGTCTCGGCCAGATGAACGATCCCAAGCAGTCGAAGGTCGCCGGCCAGGTAGAAGCCATTCTGGTTCCAACTGCGAGCGGCGAAACGCGCAGCTTCGGTCTTCCCGAGGCCCTTGCCATACCGAACGTCTCTCCGAACAAGGAGGCGGCGATCGCCTTTGTAAAGTGGTTTACGAGCAGGGACTTCCAAAAGAAGAATGCCGCAAACGGCTTCCTGCCAACCCGCACTTCCGCACTCTCCGAACTGAATGACGCCGGCAAGCTGAATAGCGGCGACGTTCTGGTGGCGCAGTCCAAGACCGTCGAGCCTCTTTTTCCGCAAGGCACCCCGCCCTGGTATCCTCAGTTCTCGAGTGGTGTGAATACGGCGATCAACAGTGCGGCCAAAAGCCAGATGAGCGTCGATCAAGCGGTGGAGGCGATGGCGGCGGCTGCCAAGCAGGCGATGGCGCAATGACTGCCTTCGCCTCCGAGGGTCTGCCGAGCAAGCGTGGTGTCGGCTTCAATGCCGACACCACGCTTGGGCTTCTGCTGGTCTCACCGATCGTCATCACGATGGCGGCGTTGGTCTTCTACCCGATGGGGCGAACAGTCTGGGACAGTCTGCACAGGGTCAATCCCATGCAGGCTGGCACCCCCTTCGTCGGTCTCGAAAATTACAGCCGGATGCTCTCCGATGGCCAGCTCGCGACGACCTGGACCAACACGCTCATGTACGTCGTTCTGGCGGTCACTGCAGAAACCGTGTTCGGCGTTCTTGCGGCCGCGCTCATCAATCAGATCAAGGTCGGGCGTCAGTGGCTTCTGGCTGCGGTGATCCTGCCCTGGGCGCTGCCCGGCGTCGTGAACTCGGTCATCTGGCTTTGGATTTACCAACCTGGCGCGGGCCTGTTGAACGGCATTCTCTCCGCGCTCGGGCTCGCATTTGAAAATCATGTCTGGTTCAACGATCGCACCAGCGCAATTGTCGCCGTGACGATCGTACACGTCTGGCGAATGATGCCGCTCACGATCGTGATTGTTCTCGCCGCAATGCAGAGCATACCGACGCATCTCTACGAGGCCGCGCGGATCGATGGCGCCACCCGCGTCCAGATGTTTGGATGGGTAACCCTTCCCCTCGTTCGCAGCGCGATCGCGGTCGCGATGACGAACGCAACGGTAAACGCCTTCAACCTCTTCGATGAAGCTTGGGTCCTGGCAGGTGCCAGCCTCGAGACCAGGCCGGTGCTGGTCCAGATCTACCTGGAAACGTTCCAGAACCTCCGCTTTTCCTACGGAATGGCGCTGTCGGTGGTGATCACGCTCGTCTCTCTGCTGATCTCGCTCGTCTACGTCCTTCGCGTTTACCGCAACACACGGTTCGACTGATGAAAGCCACTCTTGCCTATAGAATGATGATCTGGGTCGGTGTCCTCGTGCTGTTGATCTGGTCTTTGGGGCCGATCTACTGGACCATTGCGAGTTCGGTCACGCCAAGCGAAGACTTCTCGGTCCGCCCTATCAACTTTTTTCCGCAGCACTTTACGCTGGATCACTATTCGCGGTTGTTCGGCATCAACATTGCGCGGATCGGAGGGGTGGAGGTCTTCAAGCAGTTTCGCGCCGCTTTGCTGAACAGCATCGTGACCTCCGTCGCAGCGACGCTGTTCTGCGTCGCAATATCCGCGCTCGGAGCTTACGCCTTCACCCGGCTTCAGTTCCCTGGCAGGAAAACACTTTTCGTTGCCGTCGTTGCGACGCTCGCCATTCCCGCTTACGCGGTGCTGATCCCGCTCTACCAGATCATGATCAAGCTGCATCTCGTCGACACCTATGTCGGCGTCGCGCTGATATATGTTTCGGCATTCCTACCGCTTTCGCTCTGGCTGCTTAGAAGCGTCTTCGAAGCTCTTCCGATCGCGTTGGAGGAAGCAGCCCAGCTCGATGGCGCCGGCAGGCTTTACATCTTCTTCAACATCGTCTTGCCGCTCGCCGGACCCGGGCTGACGGCAGCGGCGATCCTGACCTTCCTGGGGGCCTGGGGACAATACCTTGTCCCGCTCATCTTCTCGCCGCAGGCGACCAAGCCCTTGACAGTGCTCATCCCGGAATTCGTGACGAAGAACTTTATCGATTACGGCCTGATCACGGCCAGCGGCTCGATCGCGATCGTCATCCCCGCCCTCGTCGTCATTTTTCTCAACCGTTACCTCGTCAGCGGCCTGCTGGCGGGTTCGGTCAAATAATCGGAGACTTCATGAATACGACCGAAAAGGTTATTTTCGAGCAATTTCCCTATTGGGAAAAAGCCATTGGCACTAACCCCGCCGATGACAGTTCCAAGCTGCTCGTCTTCGTCGGCTGCGGCACTTCCTTCAATCTCGCACTCTCGCTTGCGGCCTATTCCAATATGGCCGGGCGAAAGGCGATTGCAGTCCCTGGCGCCGAATGGCAAAACCGGCCCTCGGCATTCTGGTCCGAGTGGCGTGACACGCATGTAGTGGCGCTTTCGCGCAGCGGTGAGACGACGGAGACAGTTGCTGCCGCGAAAGCGAGCCGTGCCGCCGGCGCGTTCGTCACTGCTCTAACCGTCGAACCAGAAAGCTCTCTTGCCAAAAACTGCGATCGGCTGGTTTCTGCCGAAACCCATCCCGACGAAGGCATCGTCATGACGGTTTCGGCAAGCCTGATGGTCCTTCTTGGACTGCAGATGATCGGGCGGCATGTGCCGGGCTCCGTTGTCGGTTCCGCCCGCAAGCTCGCCGGCGCTCTCGATCATGCGCTTCCCGGCATCATCGCAGACAGAACCCACTTCGTGTTTCTTGGCGGAGGTCCGCTGTTCGGCATCGCCCTGGAAGGCGCCCTGAAGCTCATGGAAATGAGCCAGATCATGACGCAAGCCTTCCACCCCCTGGAGTACCGTCACGGGCCGATCAGCCTCGTCGACCGAAAAACGGCGGTGGTGATGCTCTACAGCTCCGACCAGAGAGAGGCGGAAATAAAGCTGGTTGGCGAATTGAAAGAGAAGGGCGCCGTCGTCATTGGCCTCGGCGGCCCCGGCGATGTGGAGCTCGCGGTGGATGTCGATCTTTCGCTCGCGGGTCTGGTCGTCCTTCCCGCGCTGCAGGTCCTCGGCGAGCGCGCCGCTCAGGCTCGGCAGATCGATACGGTATCTCCCCGCCACCTGACCAAGGTCGTGAAGCTGGCATGACGCAGATCGAAGAGAACCGGCAGACCGCGCTTCGAAAGCTTTTCGGCGCGAGAAATCTCGCCTGTCCACGCGGGATCACCTCGGTCTGCTCAGCGCATCCTCTGGTAATCGAGGCCACGCTCCGCCGCGCCGCCGCGGAGGATCGGCCAGTCCTCATCGAAGCCACCTGCAATCAGGTCAATCAGGAAGGCGGCTATACCGGGATGACGCCACCGGACTTTCGCCGCTTCATCGAAAACGTCGCCACGGCCGTTGGTTTTCCAGCCGAACGCGTCATCCTGGGCGGCGATCATCTTGGTCCGAACCCATGGAGGAAGCTGTCGGCGCAGGAAGCAATGGCGCGCGCCTCGGCCATGGTCACAGCCTATGTGGAAGCCGGGTTTGAGAAGCTGCATCTCGACACTTCCATGGGCTGCGCCGGCGAACCGGCTGCACTTGACGACGAGATCACCGCCGTCCGCGCCGCGCAACTGGCAAAAGCTGCCGAAGAGGCCGCTCATCGCTGCGGCCGGCGCCCGCCGGTGTATATCATCGGGACCGAGGTGCCGCCTCCCGGCGGTGCAACTCACGCACTCGAAGAAATCGACATCACCCGTGCCGATGCGGCAGTGAGGACACTGGCGGTCCATCAGACATCATTTTCCCAAGCTGGTTTGGCTTCGGCAATGGATCGGGTGATCGGTATCGTGGTTCAGCCGGGCGTCGAATTCGGCAACACGAACGTGGTCCTTTACAAGCCCGAACGAGCGACCAGTCTTATTCAGTCGCTGGACGAAATGCCGGGGCTGGTTTTCGAAGCGCATTCCACGGACTACCAGCCGACCAGCGCTTTGTCCGCTCTGGTCGACGGCGGCTTTGCCATTCTCAAGGTAGGACCCGGGCTGACGTTCGCGCTTCGCGAGGCCCTCTACGGTCTCGATGCGATTGCCGGCATCCTCGCCGGAACGACACCGGGAACCGGACTGGCCGCGACCATGGAAACAATGATGGTGGAGCAACCGGCGCACTGGGCAGGGCACTATAGCGGCAGCCCCGATGAAGAGCGCCTGCAGCGGCATTTCAGCTATAGCGATCGTATCCGCTACTACTGGCCTGATCCAAGGGCAGCCGCGGCAGTCGACGCATTGTTCAACCGGCTCCCGGACGCCATTCCCGAGACATTGATCAGCCAGTATCTCGGGCGGTTATATACGGACGTGGTGTCAAAGCGGGTCGATCCCAATGCCCGAAAACTCTGTCTTTCAGCCATCGACGCGGCCTTGGCTCCCTATTCTGCCGCGACCGCAATGCAATGAGCAGTTTGCAGCCGCTTAAAGCATGTCGCCCGGAAGTGTGCAGCGGTTCCGGGATAACGACATGCATAAAAACAAAGGACTAAAGGCTGCTCGTCGAACTACGAACATCCAGCCGGAGAAAATCATGGCGTCAGTAAGTGTGGCGAATGCCCGTAAGAGCTACGGTCACTTCGAAGTCCTGCATGGGGTGAATATTCATATCGACGACGGGGAATTCGTGATCCTCGTCGGCCCTTCCGGCTGCGGAAAGTCGACATTGTTGCGAATGATCGCCGGCCTCGAAGAGATTTCCGACGGCAGAATTTCGATCGGCAGCAAGGTCGTGAACAACGTCGCACCGAAAGAGCGCGACATTGCCATGGTCTTCCAGTCCTACGCGCTTTACCCGCATCTGACGGTCGAGGCGAATATGGGATTTTCGCTGAAGCTGGCGAGAGCTCCCAAAGAGCAGACGAAGCAGCGTGTTCGGGAGGCTGCCCAAATCCTTGGGCTCGAGCATCTGCTCGGCAGATATCCGAGAAATCTATCGGGCGGCCAGCGCCAGCGTGTGGCGATGGGCCGTGCGATCGTGCGTAATCCGCAGGTCTTTCTATTCGACGAGCCATTATCCAATCTGGACGCGAAGCTGCGCGTTCAGATGCGCTCCGAAATCAAGCAACTGCACCAGCGACTGAAGACAACAACAATTTACGTCACTCACGACCAAATCGAGGCAATGACGATGGCCGATCGCATCGTCGTGATGCGGGACGGCTTCGTAGAGCAGATAGGCTCCCCTCTCGATCTCTACGACCAGCCGGCGAACCTGTTCGTAGCAGGGTTCATCGGGTCTCCGGGGATGAACCTCATTCACGGGCAGGTCAGCAGGTCGGGACCGGTTGAATTCGTCGCGGATGGCGGTGGAAGGCTGCCATTGCCCGAAGGGACAACATTGGCGCGCGGCGCCGCAATCACCTATGGCATCCGGCCTGAGCACCTGACGATCGGACAAGGTCCCGTGACGGCTGAAGTCGCCCTTGTCGAGCCGACCGGAGCCGAGATCCAGGTCACCGCCAAGCTCGGTGCCGATAACCTCGTTGTGACGGTGAGGGAGCGCCTTGAACTCCGTGCGGGTGATAAGCTCGGCCTTGCCCCCGACCTCAGCAAGCTGCATCTGTTCGACGCTAAGACTGAAAAGCGATTGATGCCCGCCTGATTGATTGGGAGCACTGGTTCAATATCAACGTCTTTTCGGCACTTTCGACTGGCAATGCGAGGCCGCCATAGGATGATTTTAGACCGGGTCGGCCTAAAATCTGAATCCTGTTCTACATTAAAGAGTTAGAGCATGATGTTATGAGAAAACCGCTCACACTTTTCGGCATCATGCTCTGACAACGCCAAAGTCACGGGGACAACCCCTAAGCGGGGACGCTGCTTCCGCGGTGCGTGGACCCGACCGCGGCGAAGCGGTCCGTTTGTAAATCACGCTCACGCGACTACTTTATATGAAGCAATCCTCTTCTCGGTGGAAGAGAGAGGCGATCGGGAGAAAGCCATGTGCCGAAATATCAAACCCCTATTCAATTTCGATCCGCCAGCTACGGACGAGGAGGTCCATGACGCCGCGCTTCAGTTCGTGCGCAAGTTGAGCGGAACCACCAAGCCGTCGAAACGCAATGAGGCGGCGTTCGAGCAGGCGGTCATTGCGATCACGAAATGCGCCCACGAGCTGCTCAGTTCGCTTGAGACCTCCCAACCCCCTCGCGATCGAGAGGAAGTTGCTGCAAAGGCGCGCGCGAAAACAGCGATGCGCTTCGCGTAACAGAGCTCCAGCTTACCTCACCTCATAACCCGAGCAGATGCGTGCCGCTTGCGCTTCGACGTCCTTTGGATTCAAAATCGCGCCAGCTCAAGCTCGCTTGTCGCACCACAGCCTCCTCAATTGGGCAGCCTTATACCTCAGCGCGTTTCGCAAGTCCTGATAGGGGAGCGGACAAGCTGCCGCCCGCAGCGTTCATGCACGCATGATCAGCACAAAGCCGGAAAATGTGATACTTGCCCCCTAACTGAAACCGCCGATTTCTACAGGACGGAGTTAGCCCATCGAACGCGACACAGCACCCACTACCTGGTCTTTGAACCTTGAAAGCGAATCTGCATTCCTCAAATCGCAGGGATGGTCTGAATTCTTTTCGGATCAGCTGACATCAGCAGAGAGCGATCTCGTCCCACGGCGCATTGCCGAGGTTCACCGTAGTCGTCTGAGCATTGTCTCGCCAACGGGTCTAGCGAAGCTGAAGATATCGCATCAAATCAACACCGGCGAGTTCGCCGTGGGCGACTGGGTGCTGGTCGAGCCGCACGATCATGCGTTGGTTCGGCGTCTGGAGCGCAGAACGTTGCTGCAGCGCCGGACCGAAGGCCGAGCTACCTACCAGCTCGGTGCTTCCAATGTCGATACATTATTGATCGTCACGTCCTGCAATTTGGACTTCAACGTGGCCAGATTGGAACGCTACATCGCACTCGCCAATCAGGCAGGAACGGCGCCCGTAATCGTCCTCACAAAAGCGGATACCACCGACGACGTACCTATCTATCGGCGCGACGCAGCGGCGCTGCAACGCGATCTGCCCGTCGTGGTACTGGACGCGCGATCTATAGATGCCGCGGCCGCTCTCGCACCGTGGTGTCAGCCCGGGCAGACGATCGCGCTCGTCGGCTCCTCCGGGGTCGGTAAATCGACGTTAGTCAATGCTTTGGCAGGACTACGCGGTGACCAGTCTCAAAAGACTGGCGGCATTCGAGAGCATGATGCCAAGGGCAGCCATACGACAACAGCACGCTCAATCCACCCAATTGCAGGGGGTGGATGGGTCATCGATACGCCTGGAATGCGTACCCTCCAGGTGAGCGACGCTGCCGATGGTATCGACGCATTATATTCAGAAATAACCGAGCTGGCGCCAAATTGCCGGTTCCGGAACTGTAGCCACCAGCACGAACCTGGCTGCGCAGTGCTGTCGGCCGTGGATGCCGGAGCTTTGTCTCGTGATCGATTGTCCCGATGGCGGGCGCTATTCGACGAGAATGTGAAGAACTCGCCACAGGAAACTGGACCGCGCGGCAACAAGACAATCCGGAGGAAGAACCTGTAGGGGGTTACGCGCCGCAGCACATCAAGATTTTTTTAAACAGGCGAACTCCGGCTGCAGGTTGTCTCTCAACCGCCGAAGGGCCGCTGATATTGTTGCGACGGTCGACGCCGAACTATGGCCTTGTGAACAACGCTCTTGGCGCGAGTTCTTAAATTCCTGACCCGTCGAGCTGCTGAGCGTCCTCGCCTTCCCAGGGTGCGGGCATCGAGGTGCGATTGAGATTGGCAGAGGGCATCGGCATCCAGCACTTCAGTTCCGGCGCGGCATATTCGATGATGCGGCCAGGTGAGGAATCAGAGGCGCGCCAGCCTTCTGCACCGAAATGATCGCCATTCGACCAATATGCGAGGTCAACTTCTGCCGGCCCCTGTTCGGACTGACGGATCGTGACGAGAATCCGACTGCCGTCCTTCGGTGCGCTTGCCATGTCGCGCCAGCGCTCTGGCTCGTCCATTATTTTTCCTCCTGCCTTGCTGTCGATTGCAAGTGTCGCCTCGCCATCGAAAACGGTCAACTCAAACTTTGCCACAAGCCATCCTCTATCGATGACGATCCATCGCGATGGTTGATCCAGTAATATTAGTCAGGTTGTGGGATACATGAAGGGCAAGAGTGCCATCCACCTTGGGCGGGTCTACGGTGAGAGAAAGCGCGGCTTTACCGGGTAGCACTTTTGGGTGCGTGGGTACGTCGTGTCGACTGTCGGTCGTGATGAGGAGACAATCCGCGATTATCCGCAACCAAGAGAAGGACGACCACAGGCTTGAGCAATTGAACCTGTGGTGACCTGCCACTGAACTTTCATCCAGCTGCGATTGGAGCCTCGGGGGTTTTGAATACGCCAAGTGGCGCGGTGTGAGCAACCGGCGGAAACGCGAAGCTTTCATCTTGCGCAGCGTTGGAGCCGGTT
>NZ_JABDWC010000044.1:0-19695 GCF_019685155.1 Rhizobium sp. NZLR1b | reverse complement strand
GTCGGCAGCTGGTTTTGGGGTGGTTGTTGTCAATCCGGCGCAGGTGCGCGCCTTTGCCAACGCGCTCGGCCGCAGGGCCAAGACCGATCCGATCGATGCGGCCGTCATCGCTGCCTTCGTACTGGCGGCTGCAGCCATTCAAACGGCTGCGCTCGAACGCAAGGCGGATATACTGGTCGCGGGAGGATTTGGCCATTCCCGGCTTCGAGAATTCATCCTCGGCGGCGTCACTCGGGAATTGCTGGGCAAGTCCGAGCTACCTGTCCTTCTCGCTCATTAGGATAGGGCTCGCGTTCAGGATCACCGCCACGTCGATTGCCTCTTGGAGTAGCGCACCGGCGACCGGTGGCAGGAAGCCCCCGCCCGCGAAACCCATCGCGACGACCGAGAGACCGATACCGGCATAGACGCTCTGGAGCGCGATCGTGCGGGACCGGCGTGCGATGCCGATCGCCGCAACGATCTTGGTGAGGTCGTCCCTGACGAGGACGATGTCCGCCGCCTCCGCGGCCGCCGCAAGGTTCGTGACGCCCACAGCGATCCCGACGTCGGCGGCTGCCAGCGCGGGCGCGTCATTCACACCGTCGCCTACCATCAGCACCCGCCCATTAACGCGCTCCTTTTCGATAACGGCGACCTTGTCCGACGGCGCGAGCCTCGCCTTGACATCGTCCAGTCCCAGGGAGTGAGCTATGGCGGTCGCTATCGACAGCTCGTCTCCGGAAGCGAGAACAAGCCGGGAAATCCCCGATGCGCGGAGTTGTTTGACGAGTTCAACAGCGTCGGCGCGAAGCCGGTCTTCGAGCGCGATTGTCCCGGCCGGTTGCCCATTGAAGACGACTTTTACACGCATCGCGTTGTTCGAACGGTACGGGACCGACGGTTGGGACTCTTCGAGATACGTGTCGCCTCCAACGCTGACGCGCACCCCGTCCACAATCCCCGTGATTCCCGATCCGGCAATCTCGGTCACCTCCGAAGGGCGGCTCAGAGTCAAGCCGCGTCTATGTGCTTCGTCGACAAGCGCGCGTCCGACCACATGGCCCGAAGCTTGGTCCAGAGAGGCGGCCAGCCGCAAAATTCTTTCGGGATGTTCGTGGCCTTCTATCAAGCCGACCTCGGGCTGTCCTGCGGTTAGAGTTCCTGTCTTGTCGAAAACGGCCACGGATGCCTGGGCAAGAGCCTCAAGGGGGCCCGCTCCTTTCACCAGAACACCCTCCCTGGCGGCTTTCGAAGTCCCTGCGGCAAGGGCAACGGGAACGGCCAATATCAACGGACAAGGCGTCGCGACGACAAGGACGGCCACGATCCGCGACAGATCCCCGGAAAGCGCTGCCGACACGCCGGCGACGAAGATCGTGATAAACAGGAACCATACCGAGAACCGGTCGGCAAGTCGCATCAGCTTCGCCTTGGATCGCTTCGACGCTTCCACCAACCTGACTATTCCGGCGTAGGCGCTATCTTCTGCGCGGCTTAGAACGCGGATCTCGATTGCGTCGCCAACGTTGGTCGCGCCGCTCGATATATGGGCACCCCTGGCAACGCAGACCGGAAATGGCTCTCCGGTCAACACCGCCTGGTCGATCGTCGCGATCTCGCCGAGCAGGACTCCATCGGCTGGGACAACGTCTCCCTTTCGTATCAGCAGGGCGTCCCCGATGACGATCGTCTCGATCGGGATTTCGTCGACGCCGCGGTCGCCCAGTCGGAGCGCCGTGCGTGGGACTTGTGCCAGCAGCGCCGACATTCCTTCGTCGGCGCAACGATGCGCGTAGGCTTCCAAGTACTGGCCGCCGGAGTACATGAGACCGACAATCGCGCCGGTTTCTATCGACGTTCTGACGACACCCCAGATTTTTCGCCCAGTAATCCGCTTGAATTGGTCGTGGTGCTCCGCTTTGCGCTCCTTCTCGCCGTTGTGACAGTGGTGACGCGGGTAGCACTGACGGTTTTCGGAACACACTCACTGTTCGCGGTAGCGTTCATCACGGGCCTAGGGGATCTCGACGCGATAACGCTCTCCGTGGCGAAACTTTCCTCGCTCCGTGTGCCCGCAGATGCTGCCGCTCAGGCCATAGCGGCCGCGGCCTCCGCAAATCTTTTCGCCAAGTTCGCTCTAGCGGCAAGCACTGGCAGTATCGGTTTTGCCGGTCGACTGGCAGTCGCAACCGTTGGCGCGATGGTTGCCGGCGTTGCGGGCCTACTCTTGACATGAGCAACGACAAACCCGGCAGCGGCTAAAATAAAGCCTCGCCACTTGCAAGACAGTGTTCCGTCTTCTCGATGGGAATCGCGGTCCTTGCAGCGGTTCCTTCAACCGCGCATGCAGTGGCCGCGAAGGCACCAGGCGAACCCGGAAGCTCGGATAGCACCCTGGCCGCCTGGCGGTACCAAACCCTTGAGCAGATGACGGCGGCTCGTGAGTTCGATATTGGAGGAACAATATTCTAATCAATTTTGGCAACCAGCGTCTTTGGCTAGGCAACGGACGGGGTGGCCTTCGAGCAGGTGTTCCTCAACCAGCAGCGGCGTGGCGATACAGCCGAGAAAGACGCCGGTTCTGTCCTCGCGGCTCTGCGGTCCGATCCTTCCGGCCGGCCTATGGTGCCGGCGCAGGGCGAGATGCACCTCGGACTTCACGTGCGGTTGCCGCCTTCGTGCGCTGAGAAATTCGAGCCGGTCCGGTCGAGCGAGCGTGGCGCCTATCTGGAGCGATGGAACGTCGGCAAACCGCTGGCGCCAGTTCAAGCTCTCCAACGATCGGCAATTCGTCGAAAAGCTGCGAGACGTCGTCGGCCTCTATATCGACCCACCGGCCCACGCCATCGTGCTGTCTGTCGATGAGAAGACCAGATCCAGGCGCTCGATCGAGTGGGGCATAGCCTTGTTTGGACGAGCTAGGGCGATTGCCGCGCTTCTCGCGATGCTGCTCTGAATTTTAGATCGGCCGTGGGAATCCCGCATTCGGCCTGGTGAGCGCCATCCTGTAAAAGACGCCGACGATGCGAAAGTTCGGGGGAGCCCCTTTACAAAATCAATTCTGTTCTCTTTTTGTTCTACATGACCGAAACCTACGACAATCACTCGATGCCCGCTGGAAAGACGGGCTTCCGATCACGTTCGCTTATCCCTACGCGGCCAGCATTTCCCTTATTGTTGAGATGACGCGAGCATGATCATAAGGCTTGCTGAAAAACCTGCCCTCAACCGGTAGCAACTCGTCGGTCAGGTCGCGGTGGCCCGATGTCACTATAATCTTGACGGGCGGCCACCTGTCCCGCACCGCAGCCGCAAGCTTTAGGCCATCCATGGTACCTGGCATATCGATGTCAGTGAACATCAACCGGATCTCAGGATTGGCGTTCAGGATTTCTAGGGCTTCGTCGGCATTTGAAGCCTCGAGTATAATAAACCCCTCGTCCTCAAGTGACATCACAAGGTCCAGCCGGACAAGCATGTCGTCCTCCACGACAATGACCGTGATGCTGTCCTGCGTCATTTTCCACACTCTCCGTCATCGACGCTGCAGACATGTCTTTTTTAACCTTCGAGCTCAGAAACGCGCAGATAGCGGAATTGGTCCCCTTGGGAAGGGCGATTTTTCAGAATGTTGGCGCGAACTGAGAGTTCTATTCTCGTGGATATTCGCAAATCACCGCCAATCATTGTTTCCAATACCCGGGCGATATCCGTGCCAAAGAACCTTTCACGCTGCACCGCAAACCCACCGGGGCAAAAACTATTTCGGGGGCAGTGCCAAACAATGATCCCAGCGCGGACCGCACATACCGGGTCCCATATCCCTGCCGCGTCGGTTCGCGCACTGCGGGTCCCCCGACTTCGGTCCAGTTCAAAGAGAAGTCGGAACTGGCGTTTTTAGCGACTGTCCAAAAGATTTCTACATGGCCGTCCGGTTGGGACAGCGCGCCGTATTTTATGGCGTTGGTGATGAGCTCATGCAGGCATAGCGCTATCGTCGTTCCGGCATGCCGGCTGACAACAAGATCCGGCCCACTGAGATTTATACGACTCACGCCATCGCTGTTGTAGGGAGAAACCGTCAAGTTAACGACTGTTGAAAGCGAGACCTCCTCCCCGCCAGCCTCAAACACAGCGGTATGCACGTTAGAAAGCGCCTGCAGCCGACCAGTAAAATCGCTGGCCAGGTCCTCAACGTTTGCCGCGCCGCGCCTTGTCATCTGAAAAATCGACGTGACGCTCGCCAGGATATTCTTCACCCGGTGATTGAGTTCCAAGCGCAGTTCTCTTTCCCGCTCGATGGAATCACGGACCTGGCGTTGGCGGAGCCGAACCAAGAGGTTTGACTGGATCCCGTTTACAAGCTCAAGCGGCGCAATGGGACGCGTGTAGAACAGAAGGCGCGCGCCAGGCCAGGAATTTAGCAGTTGGATTCGAATTCGTGCAATCGGCGCCGTGCGCTCCAAAAGGACGATGATCGGCACTTCCGACCAGTCGGGCTGCTCTGCAAGATGCGCCGCCACTCTTGCGACAACCTGCGGATTGAGCGCCTCATGGGTGATGATGATGATGCCGGGAGACCGAGTGAGGTGTTCCACCAGATCGTCGTCCGCTTTCGCAGCCCGGACCTCGATCGTCTGTTCTCGAAGGAAAGCAGCAATGTAATCGGCGTCCTTGCGAAAGGGCGCAAGGACGAGCACCCAGTCCAACTCGCTCTCGCTCGGAACTACATTCATTTCGGATCTGGAAGGGGATTATAGGCGACAACGCTCACGCTTCCGCTTTCGATCAGCAGTTCACGGACATTGAGGTCGTGCGGACCGTGGCGCTTCTTGACGACGGTGATGTTCCGGCGCAGGCGCCCTTCATGCTCCATGATCCGCAATAGCAGGACGGTATCGCCGAGGAAGCTGACGTCCACATCAATGCCGACATTCTGACCGATCAAGCCGTGTTGAGCAACAATCAGCATGGTGAGGACTCCGGAGCGGGCCAGGTACTTCAGGAGCGACTGAATATCGCGAACGGCTTTCTCCCGGTGCGGCAGGGAATTCAGATATCCCGTCAGGCTGTCGATCACGACGACCCGGGACTTATTCTGGGTGACCGCATCCTGAACGATCCGGCCAAACTCCCCGGGTGAAATTTCGTTGGGATTGAAATCCCGCAGGATGAGTTTGCCGTCTTTGTGAAACTGCCTCAGTTCCATGCCCAAGCCTTCGGAGCGACGGAAGAACGTTTCCAGCCGCTCCTCGAAGAGGAACAGCGCTACACTTTCACCGCGCTCAAGCGCGGCTGTTGCGTAGAGCGATGACATGGTCGATTTGCCGGTGCCTGACTGCCCGATGACGAGTGTGGTGGTTCCTGCCTCCTGGCCACCACCGAACATCTCGTCGAGCTCGGCGACGCCGGATTTGATCAGTTGCGGTTTCGGATTCTCCGATGCCGTGCTTGGCATGATGCGGGGGAATACAACGACGCCTTCCCCTTCACGGATTGCCATGTCGTGATATCCGTCGGCGATCGGTACACCTCGCATCTTGGAGACCTCGGTGCGACGGCGCACGCCGCCATATTCCTCGAGCGACTTGTCAAATCGGATGACACCGTGGGCAAGCCCCTCTACCTCTTCGCCGGTGCGGTCGGAACCTGCCGTCTGTGTATCCAAAAGGAGCGCCACGACGTTCTGCTTGGCAAGAAATGACTTGAAGCCGATCAACTCCCGCCGAAAGCGCGGCGAGTCACCCGTGATCAGCCGGGTTTCAAGGAGGGAGTCGTAGACGAGACGCCGAGGTTTATGCTCTTCGATCGCCGTCTCGATAGCTTTGCGCGTCTCATCCAGCCGGAGATCGGCGGTAAGGAAAATACTCTGGTCATCCGCTTCACTGACTGTGCCTGAGGTCGACACCTCTTCGACACGAATGCCCTCAAGGCTCCAGCCGTGCGACGCCGCGATGGCCTTAAGTTCCGCAGCTGTTTGCGATAGAGTAACGTAAATGCAACTCTCCCCGGCCTCGACGCCGGCGCGTAAGAACTGGAGTGCAGCTGTCGTCTTGCCAGAACCCGGTGCACCTTGCAGCATATACAGGTTCGACGCCGGCAGACCGCCGCGCAAAATCTCATCAAGTCCGCTAATTCCCATGCTGACAACAGCGGGCTTTTTTTGTTTCAGCATGTTGGTCTTCCGTTACAATGCTTAGCAGTGTATTGAGTTAGATAGCGCGCATCGTCCTATGGAAGTGCCGCCTGAATGTTATATTTGTCTTTCTCCAAACTTCAACGATCTTGGGCCCCATGGCCGGATGTCAATTCCACAAAAGGCTTCGGCTTCATTCAGCCTGACAACGGCGGCGCCGACGCCTTCGTTCATATCTCTGTGAGCCCTAATCTGGAGCACTACTGCCTCATTGAACTCGAAATTGGCGATATCGTTTTTCAACGGTCTCTCCTTTCGAACGGTTAGTGGATGTGAGGATCGCTGCTCGTTCCGCCGCGTATCGCCACCAGCATATCAAGATCGGGTGCAAGCACATCCTGCCGTTCGGCGAAGGCCGCGAACAAGCCGCGAGCTGTTTCCGCATCAACAAGACCGTTCAACGCCGCCAGGCAGGCGTTGGTCGCTACCGCATGTCCGCGGTCGCGACAGGCAGCTGGCCAATCCATGAGAAGCTGGTAGGCGTGCAATACGGACTTGACCGGTGTCGGGATCCCGAGACCGGTCAGAATGGTAACTGGCGTTTTGAACATATCGGGTTTCATCAAAATTCTCCTTTTCAAGCCCGATTGTTGAAAGGATGGGCGCCGATGTTGCGGCGCCCCTGAACTGACGAATTACGCTGCTTTGGTAGCCTCGATTTGGGCCGGACGGCTCTTTTCGCCGACCGGATTTGAAGAGCTGATTTCGATCTTACGAGGCTTCATGGCGTCCGGAATTTCCCGCACGAGATCGATTGCAAGCAGTCCGTTTTGAAGGTCGGCACCCGTCACCCGCACATGATCGGCAAGTTCGAAGCGGTGCTCGAACGGCCGGCCAGCGATGCCGCAATGCAGATAGCCCTCAGCCTGAGCCTCACCCTTATTGCCGGTAATCGTCAAAAGGTTTGACTGGAAGGTGAGGTCGAGATCGTCTTGCGAGAACCCAGCCACGGCGACCGTAATGCGGTAGCTTTCATCGCCCGTCTTGACGATATCATAGGGCGGCCAGTCACTGATCGAGCGGGCACGCTGGGCATTCTCGAGCAGGTTGAACACCCGGTCGAAGCCGACGCTGGAACGAAACAGTGGTGCATAATCGTAAGTTGTTGCCATAACCATATCCTCCTTCAAGCAACATGGAAATGAAGGCGCCAAAGGGATCGCCTTCGGTTCATCCGGCCCTCGATGAGCGACCGTGACAGTCGATTTTGGTGGTCTTCGATATGGTTTCAAGAGTGGGTCAGAAAATTTTTATGGAAGGCGGCGATGCCGCGTCACAAGGACCGCCGTTGATAAAACCATGACCCGTTGACGACCACCCGCCGGCAATCGCGATGTTCCATGCAGCGACGATCATCGCCTGTGCCACATCGGCCGCCGCCCCGGCCGCGCGCCGATGCAGTTTGAAACAGCGTCGCCGCTCCGCCGAATCCTAGCCCCCAAATCAGTGCGGCTCATAGATCGCAATCGGCGCCGTCGGTCGCCGCAAGTATGAATGCCGCTGCGAGGAACGGTCAATGCCGACCAAGATCAACGGACGCAGCCATTTATCGATCAACGCGCCCGTCAGGCCGATGCTAACCAGCCCAGCCACCCCAAAAACCAGCGGGACACGGTCGACCTCGCCGACCATGCCATGGCAGGTCAGCAACGGCGCGATTGGAGGCCCCGAAGTTCCGAGGAGAAAACGATCAATCTTCTTGAGGAGGCGCCGCCTTGCATTCGCCGATGTGATGCCTTTTGATGCTGGCCTCATCGCAGGGAAGCAAATGAACCTCGATCGTCTGAAATTCCGACTTCTTCGTCAAATAGTGTTCCGCCCGATCTTAGCCGCCGGCGTTCTGTTCGGGCAACTTGTCGCCCTTGGGCCTCCTTTGTCGACGTCCGCATATGCTGCCAACGCTCTGGAGCGGGCGATCGAAGAGGCGGCACCTTGCAAGCCTTTGAAGGTGAAGCAAACCGTGCTCGGCGTTAAGATCGATCTCGGCGTCGATAGCTTCGAGTCCATAAAGATCGACGCTTTGGATATCCATGTCGTCGGAGACGTTGCGCAAGCATCCGCGTCGGGGACGCTGTCCTGCAGGACGTCGAGCAATGCGGCGGTCCAGGGAGGATTTTCTGCTAAAGCCCAGGTCCGCGTAGAGGCCGATCTCGCAACGTGCGCGATGAAAGACGGCTTTGTCGAAATCCTTGAAACGGGTGGAGAGTTCGGCGACGTCGTCGCAGGTCTCAAGGATCAAATATCCATTGCGCTACGGAAGGGCATCGAAAAGTCTCTAACGAAGCTTTGCACCAAGTGAACGGCGAACTCTCCGGGGCGTACGCTCCGTCCTGACGGAGATCTTGCGAGGACGGCCGACAGTTCGGTGGCTGTTTGATACGCAGGGAAGCCTTGAGAAGGTCGCTAGTCAGCGGCCGGCGTTCAGCAGATACCATTTTGCGTACGGCGTATTCCTTGCCATCCGCCTGTTGAGGTCGGGCGCACCATCCGTCCATCACACTAGGCCCCGCTCTCCAGGTGCGATCTTGGTGGCGTCCACAGCACGTCTGGCCCGAAGACTTCCTTATCCCCAACGGCTTTTCTTCCCAGCCCGACGAGCGTCGGCAATCCAGAAAGAGCTGGCAGACATGAAAACCGCATACGATAGCGATCCCGATATCGTCGAGGAGCCATCGAACGACTGGCCATGCGCCTGAAATGAACCGGGTCAACGCCCGACGCGAACCAGCAGCTTTCCGAAGTTGCCGCCCGAAAGCATACCGATGAAGGCCTCGGGTGCGTTCTCAAGGCCATCCACGACATCCTCGCGGTATTTGATCTTGCCGGATGCTACGAGGGGACCGATCTCCTTCTTGAAGGCGTCGAAGTGCGTATCGAGGAACTCGGTATTGATGAATCCTCTCAAGAGAAGGCTGCGCCGCAGAATCGACGACATCAATGCAGGCAACCGGTCTCCTGGGGAGTCGCCGGGGCCGTTGTATTGAGCGATGAGCCCACATACCGGGACACGCGCATATAAGTTCAGCAACGGGGACACGGCTTCCCAGACATGTCCGCCGACATTCTCGAAATAGACATCCACCCCGTCCGGACAAGCGCTCGAAAGCTCCGAAGCGAACGCTTGGGAACGATGGTCCACTACCGCGTCGAACCCCAGCTCGTCCCTGACGTAGTCGCACTTCTCCTTGCCGCCGGCCACGCCCACGGCGCGGGCTCCTGCGAGTTTCGCGATCTGACCCACAAGCGATCCGACGGGGCCGGATGCAGCGGCGATCACGACAGTCTCCTTCGGTTTCGGCTGGCCTATGACCTTCATGCCCCCATACGCAGTGAAGCCAGGCATGCCGAGAACGCCGAGCGCGGTCGACACAGGCGCACCATGCGTCTCGACATGCTTGACCTTCGTGGCATCGACGACTGCATGAGTGCACCATCCGGTCATCGCCCGGACGACTTCGCCGGCCTTGAAAGAATGGCTGCGCGATTGAATGACTTCGCAGACGGTCTCGCCCTCCATGACATCACCTACTTCCACTGGCTTGGCCGGCGATGCGCCGGCGCGAGCGGGTGATGGTCAGCTTGGGTGGGTGTGCGGATATCGCGAGTGGCGTCGTCGGGGACGAGGTCCTCGAGATGCACAAGCTCGCCGTCGATCCACAACGAGGCACAGGCATCGGCAAACTGGGATCGTTTGAGGAAGCCGGCGCCAACCGGCGAGCGGGCAATGCGCGCATCGAGACGCGCCAATGCGATGCCGGCGCGGAAGGCCGGCTCCATCCGGGTACGTGGGGCAAAATCGGTGGCAGCATTTCGGCGACCGCCCATAGAAAGTGTGCATAACCCGGCGCGTAGAACCCTGTTGGTCGGCGCAGGGATTCCTAAGACCGGGCAAATCGTGATTCGGTCCGGGGATGGCAAAGAAACGGCTCCCCTCCCCCGAGCATGCCGACACGCTTTCACTGAATGCGTTGCGCAGTCTGGTGACGGGAAATAACGGCGCTGTGGCCGAAAAGTCGGCGCGACAATCCGAACGTAAGGGCATTCGATGCGTTTCTCGTCTAGCTTTCCCCGGATCCCGCGCCGTGGGATTGCATTCGCCCTCGCGTGAACCATTGGCTGCTGTCATAGGCGTGACGGTCAGGACAATGCCGATCGCAGCTAGATCGGCGCGATCGAGCTTTTTCTGTTCAGATCAAACGCCTTGATGGGAAATGAACTGCTGACATATCAGTTGAATTCAAACATATACTTTTTGAATGGGGCGTAACGCAAGGTGGATCGGGCAACACTGCTTTTTGCCTCGTTTAAGCAATATGGAGGTAGTCATCGTGCGTCGAATGATCATAGCCGTTTACCTCGCCGGTGCGGGAACGTTTCTGCCCAGTTGCACAAGCTTTCCCGCGGCCAACAAAGATGCTCCTCGTCGAGAGCAGGCAACAATAGCGAAGGCGAATCTTGCTCGAGATGTAAAAGCTTGCAGCAGCACACCGAATTTCGAAGGAATGCTTCGTACGAAATGTTACTGAGGAACTTGAGTCGCACCCGAGATTCAAAGCAAGCGCGTTCCATATACGCTCGCCTGCGCGCCGGAGGTAATCGCGAAACACAGCGATCCTCGGCACATGTTTTTTTCAACAAATTGATTACGCGACTTTTAATCGAAACGACACACTGAAGATATGCGTCCAGTCCACGATCACCGCCGACAGGGGGAGGACACGTTGGCAACTGCTCATTGAGGATGAGTTGGCTTGTCGCGGCCAGGTCCGTTTACGCCGCCGTTTACCGGAACATTCAACCTCCAACGAAAGAGGTTCTTGGTGGGCGAGTTAATGTCGGCGCGTTGAGGCTGTTCGGGATGCGAGGAACGATCCTGCCAGCTTAGGCAGGCGCCCCGCCGATTGGATGAAAACATGATCGCGCCTGGCGAGCGCGATTCTGCCTTATGGACTAACGGGGAAGCGGACCTAAACCGGTACCTCGTCGAGGATGCATCCTGTGCCGCGGTTTGGATGGCTGCAAACACAGAAAAGTCTTAGGATCGATCAGATCCGCGCACCCCCCGTCGCATCGATCATCTGGCCCGTCGTCCAGCGCGCATGGTTCGATGCGAGGAAAGCGATAACGTCAGCGACGTCCTCCGCCCGGCCGACACGTGAGAAGACCGAGAGCGCTTCGGCGCCGGCGCGCGCGTCCGGCGATGCCAGCCACTCGGCATTCATATCCGTCTCCGTCACACCCGGAAGCACCGCATTGACCGTAATCCCCCGAGTTGCAAATTCAGGTGCCAGTGCCAGTGTCAATGTCTCCAGCGCCCCCTTGGAGGCCGCATAGGCAGGATGTGTCGGCGCAGCGATCCGCGTAAACCCAGTGGAGATATTAATGATGCGGCCGTTGTCGCGGATGTGGTCCGCCACTGCCTGGATCAGGAAGAACGGCGCCTTATAGTTAATCGTCATCACCTCGTCGAAAGCTGCTTCGCTCGTCTGCTCCAACGGTAACGCCGGCGCGATACCCGCATTGTTCACCAGAATGTCCAGAGCGGATGAGCCCGTCTCTATACGCGCGGCTTCGCTGAACTGGGCCCAGAGGTTATCGGCCGCGTCCTTGCCGTGTCTGAGATCGGCTTTCACAGCGACAGCCTTGACGCCAAGCGCCCCAATGTCGCGTACCGTGGCATTAGCGGCATCCGCGTTGGCGGTGTAGTGCACACCAATCAACGCGGCACCCTCCCTCGCAAACGCAAGGGCGGCCGCCCGGCCGATACCGCGCGAGCTTCCGGTAATGAGGGCTATCTTGTTTGCTAGTCTTTGGGACATGGACCACTCCGTTGCTAAATTAAATAGTGACCCCTATAATAAGAGCAGAAAACCCTCTGTCAACGCATTTAATAGGGACCACTATTTTAATGGAAAAGCCCGTCCGCAAACGAGGCAGACCGCCCGCGCTCGATCGCGACGTTGGGCTCGACATCGCGGCACGGCTGTTCTGGGAACGCGGCTACGAAGGAACCTCGACCGCAGATCTCACGAAGGCCATGGGGATCAATCCGCCGACTCTTTATTCGATGTTCGGATCAAAGGAGGAATTGTACCGTCAGGCGCTCGACTTCAGCATTGCCCGTGAAACCAGCCGACGGTCGGAAATCCTCCAATCTAATCTTCCAGTTTATGAAGCCCTGAGCCGTTACCTTTACGATATCGCTGACGGTGACACCCAACCGGACAAGCCGCGAGGTTGCATGGTATCGACAGCCGTGCTGCAGCATGCGGAAGAAAATGCATCCGTCGCGCGGATGACGGCAGCATTGCGCGAGGCGTCGATCAAAACCGTGAAAGCCCGCTTTGACCGCGCCGTTGAGGAAAGCGAATTGCCGGCGCAAACCGATACCGATACGCTCGCGCGCTTCTACGGTGCAATTATCCAGGGCATGTCCGCACAGGCCTGCGATGGCGCCTGCAATGCGCTGCTGAAGCGGCTGATTGATGTCGCACTCACGGCTTGGCCTGGGAAGTGTAGTACCTAACGGGAGTTCGGCCGAAGACACGTGAACCGTTACGGGCTTACCGCAAGCGTCGCAGAACTTTATCGGTGGTTCGCCCAGGGCGCCTTGAATGGACATGAACCCGCGACCCCGCCGTTCAGCCGCTGTATTCCAATTTGACAATCCAGCGCATGGCTCGGCAGATAGCGCTGCCAATATCTTGTTGCTGCGCCGCAGCATTGGTGATTTGATAGTTCTGTCGCTAAACTCTTTGCTGGGTAAATCAAGTTGTTGAACGGCCATGCTCAAAAACACGTGATCCTAATTGTAGAAGAGAACCGGGGCATCCGCGCGGAAGCGGTAGTTGCGTGTAAAGGGTCCGGCTATGGGACAGCCGAGGCATCCAATGGCGTAGATGCGTTGGAGATCTTGGAAATGCGGGACGACATCAGTCTCGTGTTCACATCCGTTAATATGAAGGGCCCAATAGATGGTGTCCAACTCGCGGTGCGCGTTCATGCAAGATGGCCAAAGCTAGCGATTGTTATGACGTCCGGGGTCGTAAATCTGCGACAGTCGTTGCTACCGCACCGCTTTAGATTTGTCAGGAAGCCGTACGCTGCCAAGCCCCTAATGACATGCTTCAAGCTCCTCATTGAATCCGAACATCGAGAAGAACTCTCGTCGCCACAACGGGGTCCGCAAAGCGCGTACACTTTACGAGCGCCGTTTCCCTGGCCTACGTCTGAGATAGACTGACGGCCGGGAAATCATCATGAAACTTCAGATCAAGCATCGAACGACCTATCGTTACTTGCGGCCCGTCGGGCTGCTTGCGCACCGCCTGATCCTGTCGCCACGGACCGACCAACAGCTTCGGACCTTGTCTTTCAGCATTGACTGTTCTGCGAGCGGGTCGATTGACTGGGCGAAGGACGTTTTCGGCAACACGGTCGCGACGGTAACGTTTTCTGAACGGACCTCCGAACTGACGATCTCCAGTGCTGCCATTGTCGAGCAGACCGCCGACCCGTGGCCGGTCTTCAATATAGACATCTCGGCGCATGCCTATCCCTTCACCTACTCGACCGAAGACGAGACCGACCTCGGCGCGTTTGCTGCCGCGACCTCTCCTGGTAACCGTGTGGCGGATTGGGCCCGAGCGTTTGTGGGCAGCCGCCCGACCGACACGCTTTCGCTCCTGAAAGACATCAATGCTGGCATTCTGACAAATGTCAGCTATCGCATCCGAGACGAGGAAGGCACACAGTCGCCGCAACAAACACTGGAGCAGGCCAGTGGCTCATGCAGGGACATCGCAGCGCTTTTCATTGAAGCTGTTCGTTGCTTAGGGTTCGGTGCGCGTGCTGTCTCCGGTTACATCTACGACCCGCGGGCATCTGTCGACGACGGCGGATCGACACATGCCTGGGCGGAAGTCTATCTTCCGGGAGCCGGTTGGATTGCGTTTGATCCCACCCATCGACGAGTGGGAGAAGCATGTCTTATTCCCGTAGCGTTTGCCCGCAACAATGGACAGATCATGCCTGTTACCGGCGGATATACGGGAATGCCGGACGATTTCCTGGATTTGGACGTGTCGGTCAAGGTGGTCGAGATACGAGAATAGCGGCAGATGACGTTCGCCTGCTCTACTTAGTCAACTCGTCTTTGCCGGCGTCACCACCGAAGTCTGCGTGCAGACGACCATGCGCGAAGCAAACGACCGCGGCTATGAATGCCTGCTCGCCGAGGAGGCGACGGAAAGCTATTTCCCCGAATTCAAAGCCGCAGCCATCGCCATGATCCGCGCCCAGGGTGCTATCGTCGGCTGGACCGCCCATGTCGACGACATTCTGGAAAGCTCGCTCATGCATGAAACCACGCGCGAACCTCTGACATCAGGCGGCTGTCAGGCGGTCGTTTCCCACCAGGCTACAATTAATTGCGTCACACGAACGATCGCTGTGGATGCTATGTCGGAAGATTCCACGGATTCACGAGTGCAACTCCCGTGCCTTCGAAATCTTTGATGTTGCGCGTGACCAGCGTCATACGGCGGGTGAAGGCTGTCGCTACAATATAAGCGTCATTGATCGGTTTGGGGTTGGGCACATGCCATCGGGCCGCCTGAACTGCCGCCGCCTCGTCCAGAGGCAGGATTCGGCCGGAAAACGCAGTGAGAACGGTATTTTCCAGCCAGTTCCGAAGCGCCTTCCCGGCGGCGGCATCATTATGCTCCACCAGCCGAACGCCAATCTCCAGTTCGTGCAGGACGACAGATGAAATGAAGGTCTGGGCCGGATCGACGGTTTCGTTCCAGACCACGACATTGGGATCAGCCTTGCCGCTCGCGACCTTGCGCAGTTCGGACACGACATTGGTATCAAGCAACAGCATCAGGATAGGTCGACCGGTTGGGCATGTTCCGTGCGCTGCGGGAGCGGCAGGTCAACGTCTTCGGCGCCCGGCGCTGCCAGCATGTCACCGAGCGTCCGCATTTTGCCTGTCAGCCGCTTGTACTCCTCGAATGACAGGAGAACATGCGCAGGCCGTCCCCTATCGGTGATGATGACAGGCCCAGACTTGGTGGCGCGCTTTGCGCGGCCAAGATCCTGATTGAGTTCTCGGCCCGACAGCGTGGTGATGGTCATGGCAAGCCCCCAGCATTTCGTGGTTACGTAACCACATTTAATCCGCATAAATCGGAATTGCAAGATGCAGCGGCTCGCGGGGCAGCGATCGCAAGCTGCGCGACTGACAGTCGGCAGGCGTAAAGCGCTCGAGGAAAGCGTCGCTCGACCGGAAGAAGCCGCCGGCATCATCGCAGAAGATCAACTCGTGCCCGCCAGTCGGGCGGAACTTCAGCGGCATCACATTCATCGCAGCAGTCTTTCGATCACCGCCCGGCGAAGCGTGTCGGTCTCGCGATGAATCTTCTGGCGGTAGAGCGTATGCCGGAATTCAGCAACTATAGCCGGATCGGAAGTGCTCAGCGCGACGCCCCGCTCGGTGGTCGCGACGTCCACGTCAGGATGTAGATAAGAGAAGCGTGCGATCGCTTCGTCGAGATAGGGCCGAAAGATCGGCGCAATGTCTATAGTCACGAATGTCATTCCGAACGAGCAACCAGGAGATGCGAATATAGCCGGGTTGCGACGATTCCAGAATCTTATTTGCTTCAACGAGATATGAAAGCGCCGGGAATTCGACCCGGATGCAGGTTTCGCATCTTGGATAGTAAACCTGGTGGTGTATATTTGCATCTCGGCGAGGGCGACGGCAGCATGGGGATGAAGGCAGGATACGCGACGCTGCTGTTTGCATATATGCTCTTAGCAGTGTCGGCGGCGGAATCGTTCGCGGATATCCGACCGGTTCGCGACGTTCAGAAGGCGTTGGCGGGACAAGGGTTCGACGCGGGGGTGCCAGACGGCATCTGGGGAGCAAAATCCATTTCCGCGTTGAAGGGATTTCAACGCGCTCATGATCTCATCCCGACTGGCGTCATCACCCAAGATTCGTTATGGACGCTCTTTCCGTCTATCGCCACCTCCACACCGCCTCCTGCAGCCAATACGCAGGATGCCGTCCCCGCACCTGCCGTGCAGACGTCCACGTCGGAAAGATCGTCGTCCGAACCAACGAAACTGCCGATACGCGAGGCACAGGTGACGCCCGCTGCCTCCGCGCCGAGCCCGACAGCGGACAAGAAAGGCGATGGGTCGAGCTACTTCATTGTCATGCTCATTTTTTTCGGCGTGTTCGTGTTCTTGTGGGGAAGATCGAGGAAGGCGCCCATCGCCAATGGACGGCGTCGAGCATCGCGCTGAGACTTCGCCTCTCGGCGTCATTTTGGTCAGCGGGAGGCGCGATGCTCTACGATCTATGCGGGCCTATTCAAGGACGAGCGACGCCTCACCCCTCGAAACTCCCACCTGCCCCACGAAAGCGGAGCGCAAGGAGCGGGGCAGTCGGTCCAGCTTCCCCTTCGGGCCACTATGATGAAGCTCCTGCGGCTGCCCTGGTTTCCGCTCATTGCGCGTCGAGAATTCCCGGAATCCCGGCCGCTGGCCGGCGCTATGCTTATTTCTCCGATACTCTTCATTTCCAGGATCCGCCCAAGGCGACATGACCGCGGAGGACCGGCCTTCCTCAAAGCGAACGGGCACGCCTTCGATAAAGTCGGCGACCTAGCTTACAACGCGTTCAGTTATCGCGGCGGGTCTGGACGATTTCGTCGAGAACGTAACCGTCCTGGTTGACGGCACGCCACAGCCAATGCTTTCGACCGCCGATGGAAATCACCACCTCGTCCAGATGCCAGATATCTTTCTGCGACGGTTTCTTTCTGCGCAGTTGCTTTGCGTAGGCCGGGCCAAATTTGCGGCCCCATCGCCGGATCGTTTCATAAGAAACGACGATGCCGCGCTCCAGGAGCATTTCCTCGACCAGCTGCAGGCTCAAAGGGAACCGGAAATACAGCCACACCGCGCGGCCGATGATCTGCGGTGGAAAGCGGTGGTTCTTGTAGCTGATCGTCGACGTGCTCATCTAGCCGGCTCTATCTGCCAACCGTTAAGCCAACGACAACGTGACAACGCCCTTGAGAAACCCCGATGCCCTCATCGGGCAGCAAAGCTCTGCCGGGGGCACGGCCGGAAAAACTCATCTGTTCCTCGATAGCCAGGCGCAGGTTCTGCATCAGGTGGAAGCGATCAGCCACTTGATGCGCTTGCGGCGCCCCTTCTCGAGCAGCCTGCGCGTAAAGTCCGCATCGATCTCTGCTATCAACCTCGATAGAGGGATGCTGCGTCAACCATCCTGCAACGCTCGTTACGCTTCGGTCGGCGAGAACGTCCAAAACCGTGCGCCGTTCAAGATCGACGATTATCGTGCCGTAGCGCCACGACTTCCGCCAGCCCCAGTCATCTATGCCGACCACGCGAGCCGGGGTGTCGTCTTTGGCATGCGCGGCACACCGCTTCAAATGTCGAAGGATGGTATCGTCGCTGATGGGCATCCCGAGCCGTTGCATCAATCGCTCGCCGGGGCGGCCGCCAGCATTATGGCCAAGCATGCCCACTATCTCCGCGACCCTGGTTGTCCGACGGGCATAGGGGGCGGCAATCGCTGGGATGCGGTCAGTGAAAGTCCGCCGTTTGCAGAGCCGATATGTGCAACGCCACCGGCTCAACTGGAGCTTCACCGCCACGACTTTGCCCTGGATTGGGAGGTCTTGAAGACTGCGGTGTGACCATCCGTGTCTATTTCTGCTTTGGCATCCGCAATCAGGGCAAATCCCGGACGGCACCCCGCAGGCGGACAAAATCCAATTGCCATCCTCGCTGGGTAAAACATCTTGCACTTTGATACCCGGACCGGGCGACCATTTTGATTTCGTTCGCATGGCTAGCCCGTACCGGCATCGCCGCTAACAGCCGGTGAACCGCCACACAAATTGAGAAGACCCTTTTTTATTGGGATTTTTCGCAAAATTGGTCGGCGCCATTCCGGTCGCCGGCATCGATCCAACTATTGACCGTCAATCACCCTTTTGCCGCATCCCTCCAGGCGCGCTCGAACGGCAGGCGCCAGGCGTGCGGGGCAATGAGTTGGTGGATCGACTTCGGCCCCCAGCCGCCCTGGTCGTAGAGGCGTACGGGCGGCGGGTTATCGAGGAGAGGTTGGGAAACCTCCCAGAGCCGCTCAATACCCTCGGCCGTAGTGAACAGCGTGTGGTCACCGCGCATGGCGTCGAGGATCAGACGCTCGTAGGCCTCCAGAACTTCGCCAATCAGGCCGGTTTCGCTCATGGCGAATTGCAGCGAGAGCTTGTCGAGCCGGAAGCCCGGGCCAGGGCGCTTGCCATAGAAGGAAAGCGAGACCTTGGAGGCATCAGCGAGGTCGAAGGTGAGGTGGTCAGGGCCCTGTGCCCCCACGCCAGATCCCGCAGGGAACATCGATTTCGGGGGCTCGCGGAATGCGATCGAAATAATGCGCTGCCCCTCGGCCATGCGCTTGCCTGTACGCAGGTAGAAGGGAACGCCGGCCCAGCGCCAGTTGTCGATGGCGCATTTTAGGGCGATGAAGGTGTCAGTGTCGCTTTCGGGATCGACGCCAGGCTCATTGCGGTAGCCAATGTATTGACCGCGCACCACGTCGCGCGGCTCAATTGGCAACATGGAGCGGAACACCTTGTTCTTCTCTTCCGAGATTGGCGCAGGCTCAAGGGCGGTGGGCGGCTCCATCGCCATGAAGGCGAGGATCTGGAAGAGGTGGGTCACCACCATGTCACGATAGGCGCCGGTGGTCTCGTAAAAGGCGGCGCGGGTCGAAAGGCCGAGCGTCTCCGGGACGTCGATCTGCACATGGTCGATGAAGTTGCGGTTCCAGATTGGTTCGAACAGGCCATTGGCAAATCGGAAGGCCAGGATGTTTTGCGCCGGCTCCTTGCCGAGGAAATGGTCGATGCGGAAGATCTGCTTCTCGTCGAACACCTCGTGCAGCTTCTTGTTTAGTGCAACGGCACTGGCAAGATCCGTGCCGAAGGGCTTTTCCATAATGATACGGGAGCGTTCAGTCAGCTCAGCTTGGGCGAGGAGTTGCACGGCCAGAAGGGCAGCACTTGGTGGCACGGATAAATAATGCACGCGCCGCGTCTCGGCGCCCAGTGCTTCCTCGGCCCTATCGACCGCTTCCTTGAGAGCATTGGCGCCGGCAGCGAGCGGGACGTAGTCGAGTGATGCGGCAAACGCTTCCCATTCGGACTGCGAGAACTTGCGAGTCAAGAACTTGTCCAGCGAGTCACGGGCAATGGTGCGGAAGGCATCGGCGTCGATGTCGTCGAGCGAGACGCCGATAATGCGGCACCCTGGGATGAAGCCCGCATTGGTGAGGTGGAACGGTTCTGTCGCAAATTTCTCAGCACATTTGCCGCCAGGTTGGTGATGCCATAGATCTGGGTTGAAGATGAGCAGGCAGGTTGAGTTCCAGATCATGGTCGATTTCAAAGGCAGCCATTACCCGAAAG
>NZ_JABDWC010000043.1:0-28791 GCF_019685155.1 Rhizobium sp. NZLR1b | reverse complement strand
CGGCCTTTCGTGTTATAATACTCAAGCAGATCCAATGGATTTGCCATGGCGCGGGGTGGAGCAGCCCGGTAGCTCGTCAGGCTCATAACCTGAAGGCCGCAGGTTCAAATCCTGCCCCCGCAACCAAACCTTCCATGATCAAACATACAATACCCAAAAACCCGCCTCATGGCGGGCTTTTGCGTTTACGGGCGACGGTGACACTATTCCGATGAGTTGCGGTCGCTTTTCAAGCGACGTAGATAGTTGCTAAATAGATAATATTCTAATATACCTAAATCAGGCGCTTCTTACATTTTCACAGTCGCAAGTAACGTCCGTCCATTCGGCGGCGCGTATTTATCCTATTCAAAGGCAGTTCGATTTCATGAAGTAGATCAAAGATTTATTGGGGGGAATCATGGGAAAATGGGGATCTTTCCTGCTGGCGCTTCCGTATCGGCGGCGGCGTCTTCTATCGCTAATCTTCGGGTTGCCTGCGTTCTGCGCGGTGGTGTTTCTCGCCGGGATTGTGTCTGCGCAAGCGCCGACCGAAGAGCAGCGTGATGCCATCAGAGCAGAGTGCCGCTCCGATTTCATGGCGAAATGCTCCGGGGTTACGCCGGGAGGTATCGAGGCGCTCACTTGTTTGCAGCAGCATAGCGCTACGCTTTCGGCAGGTTGTCAGAAAGCGGTGTCCGCCGTGAACGTCAAACCCAAATCGACATCGGCGGCGCCGACGCCGGCTGCGCCTGCAAATACTGCGGTGACTACCCCGGCGCCTGCTACCGGCACGCCGGCGCATCAGCCGACGCAGGCGCAGCGCAATGCGGTCAAATCGGCCTGTCAGCGCGATTTCATGACGCAATGTTCCGGTGTCACGCCGGGCGGTGCGGCGGCGCTCAGCTGTCTGCAACAGCGCAACGCGGCTCTATCGGCACCATGTCAGCAAGCCGTTGCGGCATTGGGGGAATCGGGGGCGCCGTCGGCCGGCGCTGCGGCTGCCACCGGTGCGATCACGCCGGCCCCTCGGGCAGTGATGCCAGCCTTCTCACCGCGTGAGGAAGTGATGATCCTGCGTGAAACCTGCGGAGCGGACTTCCGGGCATTGTGCCGCATGGTGCCTTTGGGGGGAGGGCGAGGCATTGCCTGCCTGCGCGACAATCTGCAACGCGTATCACCAGCCTGCCATCGCGTGCTGACCTCGGGCTTGTAACGCTCGTTCGCAGTTGCTCTCTGAAAGAGACCATCGCGCGTTCCGCCGAGAAATTTGGTGCGCGCGATCCCGCGAAGTCCGCAAGCGGTGGTTTACCCACTTTTCATGTTCGGCTGCGGCAGGTCCGGCGCCATCTGCAATTCGATGAAATCAATGACGACACCAACGAAAGGCATTGCCATGTCATCGACTTTCCCTTTCCCGCGGTTGAAGCGGATGCTCCTGTATGTTTCGCTTGCCGCCAGCCTGGCGCCGCCGACCAGCGCATGGGCAGATGATGCGAAAGCTCTTTTAAAGACGATGTCCGATTTTCTGGCGGCGCAGAAGACGATCTCCTTCAGCTATCAATCGTCGCTCGAAGCAGTGACGCCTGCCTTCGAGAAACTCCAGTTCGTGAGTTCAGGGACAGCCAACCTCACTCGTCCCGATAAGCTGCGGGTCACGAGAACCGGCGGCTTTGCCGACCTCGATGTGAGTTTCGACGGTTCGTCGCTGACGGTTCATGGCAAGAACCTCGACGCCTATGCCAAGATCGACGGCAAGGGTTCGCTCGATGATTTGATCGACAGGCTGATGACCGCAGGCGTCGAAGCGCCGGGCGCCGATCTTTTAGCCTCCAACGTCTATGACGTGCTTATATCAGATGTGACGGAGGCCAAGCATATTTCCAGCGCTTTCGTGGATGGGGTCGAATGCGAATATCTGGCCTTCCGAACGCCTGAGATCGACTGGCAGATTTGGATACAGAACGGCCCGCAACCCATACCGCGGCGATACGTCATCACCAGCAAGCACGTCGTCCAGGCGCCGCAATACACTCTCGAAATCAGCGATTTCAAAAGCGGGGCGGATGTGGCGGCCGTTTCTTACACCATCGAGATTCCAGCCAGTGCAAAGACGGTGGATCTCAGTGAGCTGCAATCGCTCGACGAGCTGCCTGAAGCCGCCGATATGGGAGACTTAAAATGATCTATAACAAGCTGTTCCTCGCCCTCGGCCTGACCGGTTTTCTGACATTCACCGGCTTCCACATCGGGGAGCAAGGATCCATGCCACTGTCGATCAGCTTCGCTACGCCGGCGGGCGCCGTCATCGGCAGACCGCTGACGCCGCTCTCCTATGCAGGCGTTGCCCGCCGGACGACGCGCCGGGTCGTCACACGCACGACGACGACCATCGCCGTGCTTCCAGCAGGCTGCCGCTATGGTCCCTATTACGGCGGCTATTATTATCGCTGCGGCGGTTATTATTATGCCAAGAGCGGCAATGTCTATGTGCAGGTGATCGTCCAATAATTGCTGCTCGCCTTACCGGAGTTTCGCTATCTCCGCCTCCGCAACTGGTGCAGCCGTGCTTGTGGTCGCTCCGCGGCGCTTCCAGTGTTCCTCGAGGCGCTGCAGCAGCACGTAGAAGGAAGGAACAAAGAGGATGGCAAGGCAGGTCGAGGCGATCATGCCGCTAAAGACCGATATGCCGATCGACTTGCGGGCCGATGCTCCGGCGCCCGTCGCCAGCACCAGCGGCAGGACGCCGAGGATGAAGGCGAAGGACGTCATCAGGATCGGCCGGAAGCGCAGGCGGGCGGCCTCGACGGCCGCATCCAGGATTTCCATGCCTTCTGCCCGCTTTTCGCGAGCATATTCGACGATGAGGATGGCATTTTTGGCTGCGAGCGCTATCAGCAGGATGAGGCCGATCTGCGTATAGAGATTGTTGGCGACGCCCGCCGCCATGAGTGCTGCCACCGTTCCGAGAAGGGCGAGCGGCACGGCGAGGATGACCGCCAGCGGCAGGATCCAGCTTTCATATTGGCCGGCGAGCACGAAATAGACGAGGAGCATGGCCAGCGCGAACACAAAATAGATCTGCCCGCCCACGGCCTTCTCCTGATAGGACAGCGCCGTCCATTCGAAGCCGGTGCCTGGCGGCAGCGTCTGATCGGCGATCTGCTCCATCACCGCGAGCGACTGGCCGGAGCTGAATCCTGCGGCTGGCCCGCCGACGATGGTGGCTGTGGGATAGAGATTGTAGAGGCTGATCAGGGACGGGCCCTGCGTCGTCTTAACATCGACGACCGTGCCAAGCGGCACCATGGTCCCGTCGCCGGCCTTGACCTTCAGATTTCGGATGTCTTCAGGGCTGATACGGAAATCGGATGCGGCTTGCGCATAGACTTGGAAGGTGCGGCCGAACTTGTTGAACTGCGTCACATAGCTCGAACCGATATAGCCGGAGAGAGCGGAGAAGACTTGGCCCACCGTAATTCCCAGCGTCTCCGCCTTGATACGATCGACGGATACCGCAAGCTGCGGCACGTTTGAGCGAAAAGGCGTACTGAGCCTCTGCAGCGATGATTGCGCATTGCCGTTTTTGACGATCGTATCGGCAAGCGATTGCAGCAGTGGATAGTCGGATGCGCCGTTTCTGAGTTGGACCTGCATGGTAAAGCCGTTGGCATTGCCGACGCCCTGGATCGGAGGCGGCACGACGACCAAAGTCTTGGCGGCAAGCACGCTTTGCAGCGCCTCGTTCAGATGCTGATAGATCGACAGCAGGTCCTGTCCCTTCGCCTTGCCGCGCTCGTCCCAATCCTTGAGAACGACATAGGCGACGCCGGCATTCTGCAGGCTGGCACTGTTGTCGAGAACGGAAAGGCCGCTGATAGTCAGCACCTGATCGACGCCAGGTGTGGTTTCGGCGATCTTGCCGACTTCTTCCATCACCGCATCCGTCCGCTCCTTCGAAGCGCCGTCGGGCAATTGCGCGCTGATCAGCACATAGCCCTGGTCCTCGAGGGGCAGAAAGGCGGTCGGCAGGCGCGTGAGCCCCCAGACGGCGACGCCGATCAGCGCAAGTGCTGCGATCGCCATGATACCGCTGTGGCGGGTCATCGATCCGATCAATCCGGCATAGTGGCGCTCGCCCCAATCATAGCCCCTGTTGAAGCCGCGATAAAAGGCGTTGCGTTTCTCGAAGGGCACCGGCGCTCGCAGCCAGAGGGCGCATTGCGTCGGTTTCAGCGTCACGGCATTGATGGCGCTGATCAGCGCCGTGGCGGCGATAACGAGTGCGAACTGCCGATAGAGCTGGCCGGTCAGGCCGGGCAGGAAGGCGGCCGGAATGAAAACCGCCATCAGCACCAGCGTGATCCCAATGACGGGGCCGAGCAGTTCTTCCATCGCCTTCTCGGCAGCCTGCCGGCCGGACATGCCCGCCTCGATGTGCCGGGCGACGCCTTCGACGATGACGATGGCATCATCGACGACGATACCGATGGCAAGAACGATGGCGAACAGCGTCGACAGGTTGACGGTGAAGCCCAATGCCGCCATGGCGGCGAAGGCGCCGATGATGGTGACCGGAACGGTGGTCGCCGGCACGAGCATCGCCCGCCAATCCTGCAGGAAGACGAGGATGACGATGAGAACGAGAACGCCGGCCTCGATCAAGGTGACGTAAACCTCGTCGATGGAGGCCTTGACGAATTTCGTCGTGTCGAACGGCAGATGATACTCAAGCCCCGGCGGGAAGCCTTTCGAGAGCTCCTGCATTTTAGCGTTCACCGCTTGCGCCACCGCAATGGCGTTGGCCTCGGGCAATTGAAAAATGCCGATGCCGGCCGCCGGCCGGCCGTTTTGCGTGAAGGACTGGCTGTAGGTCTGGGCGCCGAGTTCGACGCGGCCGATATCGCGGACGCGCGTGATGCGGCCGCCCTGTCCGCTCTCGACCTTGACGATAATGTTCTCGTAGTCGGCGGCTTCGTTCAGCCGGCCGTTGACGTTCAGTGTGTATTGAAAGACTTGTCCTTTCGGCACCGGTGGAATGCCGATTTGACCGGCGGCGACCTCTTGGCTCTGCTGCTGCACGACGCTGACGACATCCTGCGGCGTCAGGCCGCGGGCCTGCAGCAGGTTCGGATCCATCCAGATGCGCATGGCATATTGGCCGGCGCCGAACACGGTCACGTTGCCGACGCCCGGCAGGCGGGCGAGCTCATTCTGCAGATTGATGACGGCGTAGTTCGACAGGAACAAGCTGTCATAGCGGCTGTCGGGCGAGGTCAGGCTGACAAAGCCGAGGATCGCCGTCGATTTCTTTTGCGTCGTCACGCCCTGAAGCTGCACGGCTTCGGGAAGCGACGACATCGCTATGGCGACGCGGTTCTGCACCAGAACTTGCGCCTGATCAGGATCCGTTCCGATGGCAAAGGTGACGGTCAGCGAATAGGTCCCGTCGCTAGCGCTCGCCGACTGCATGTAGAGCATGTCCTGCACACCGTTGACCTGCTGCTCGATCGGCAACGCGACGGTGTCGATAAGGGTCTGCGCGCTGGCGCCCGGGAAGCGCGTCGTCACCTGCACCGTCGGCGGAACGACATTTGGATATTGCGCCACAGGAAGTTGGAGAAGGGCGACCGCGCCGATGAGCACGAAGACCAAGGCCAGAACGTTGGCGAGCACCGGTCGCTCGATGAAGAAGCGCGAGATCATGCTGGTGTCCTTAGACGTTCAGATGAGCATGGTGGCGAATTCACTGCGTGGTGGTGTTGGCCTTGGCATCGCCGGCGGCGCTCGCCGCCGGGTTCATTTCCATTTTCTCGGGTGTGACCTTGCTGCCGGGGATCGCCTGCTGGATGCCTTGAGTCACGACCCAGTCGGCCGGATCGAGGCCTGAGTCGATAACGCGAAGCGAACCTTCGCGCTGGCCGGTCTTGACCTGTTTCTGCTCGACGATATCGTCTTTGCCCAGAACGAGCAGGTAGCTGCCCAACTGGTTCGTTCCGATGGCGTCGTCGCGCACCAGCAAAGCCTTGTCGTTATGGCCGACCGGCACTCGGACCCGCACGAAGAGACCCGGCAACATGGCCCGGTCCTTGTTGTCGAATAAGGCGCGTACCTGAAGAGTGCCTGTGGAGGCATCGAGCTGAGGCGACACGTAGTCGAGATGACCCCTGTGCGGATAACCTTGTTCCGTCTGCAAGCCAATTTCCGCAGCCATGCTCGGAAGGTCCGTCTGCTTGAAGGCATGTCCCTGCCTTGCCATGGTTTCCTTGATTGTCAGGACCTGGACTTCGCTGACGTTGAAATAGGCATAAAGCGGATCCGTCTGGACGATGCTGGCGAGTTTGGTGGGGCCGGATACGCCGACGAGTGCGCCGATATCGACGAGATGGTCCGTGACGGTGCCATCGAAGGGGGCAAGCACCTCCGTATATCCGAGGTTGATCGTCGCCAGCTCGAGATTGGCTTGGGCGTTGAGGATGGACGCATTCGCCTCGTCGAGCGTCGCCTTGGCGCTGTCGACTGCGGTCTGTGTGGTGACCTGTTGCTTCGATAGATTGAGCTGCCGATCATATTCCTGCTGCGCACCCACCTGCGATGCCTGTTGCGAGGCGAGCGATGCCTTCGCCTGGTCGAACTGCGCCTGGTAGGTGTTTCGTTCGATTCCGAAGAGCTTGGTACCCTTCGTCACCGTCATGCCGTCTTGGTAATCGATGGACTCGATGTAGCCCTGGACGCGTGCTTCGATATCGACGGAATTCAGCGGCGCCGTATTGCCAGTAAGTTCGAAATACAAGGTGACCGGCTGCTGGACCGGTTGGGCGACGCGAACCGGAGCTGGCGGAGGGGGGACGTAGGTGTTGCCGCTGTCCTCGCAGCCTGCGAAAATTGCCATGCCGGCGAGCACCACTGACAGGTGCAGACCCTGATCCAATCTCACACGCATTGCCGCCGCCCCGATGTTTACGAGCCCCAGTCTTCATGCGTGCCTCGGCGGAGACGACCTTCTCCGAAAAGTTCCGGGCATGTGATATTATGTCGCGGCATTGCTGCAAATTGCAATAGCTGCTGGGGCACAATTGAATCATGTCGGAGTCGTTCGCGGACGCCACGCGATGGCTATGGTTTTCCCAGCCGTTCGATGGTGGACTGCAAGGGGGCATCGGAAACACGGATCAGCCCGACATAGGGATTGGCCATGTCCGAAATCAGGAAGACCGCGCCCGCGACGGACAGGGCGCAAACCAGCAGAATCGACAGCACGGTCAGGTTGGCCGGCGCCTGCAGCCCGAAGGTCGCAAAAAGCAGCGAGAGCCAGCAGACGAGCACAGCGAGGAAAGCCCAGGGCAAACCCTCTTTACCGGATTCGACCAGCAGCCAGTGGGTCTCGGCCACCATGCCGCTCACATCAAGAGCGCGCACCTGCAGCGAACGCTGTACGGCATCCTTCGGCGAGAGGGATCGAAGATCGCCCTGAACCGCCTCGATATCCTGATATTCTCCCAGCGCCTTGCCGGATGCCTCGTCGGTGGTCTCGGCCGACCAGCCGCGGCCCAGGCGTTTCTCGATCAATTCACGCAGCAATTGCCGCGCCATGTCTGTTTCCGGCCCGTACTGGGCCATGACGCGGTCAAGCAGGAGCACCCGTGCCGCCGCCGTTCTCATTTCCACTTCGGCATTGTCGTATGTCGTCTTGGCGGATGCGATCAGGAGGCCGAGTGCCAAGGCCGACAGCGTTCCTACCACCGCGGTCGCCAGCCTGATGGCATCCTTGGATTCAGCATTGAGGTGATGATCCGGCAAACGGTCGCGCGCCAGCAATCCTATCGATGTCGCCACCGACAGAAAAACAAATACAAGCCCGCCAAGCAACAGTGAGCTCAAGTCCCGGTCTCCGTCACGTCAAGCTTGCAAGCGCCGTGAGGCTTGCAAGTGGTGCATTCATTACTGTCACCATAGCGGAAGACAGGCAGAGCGTGGAACTCTTTACTTTGTTGTTCTCGCGCTGATCGGAGATCATTGCTGGAAAATGAGCAGCACGTAAGCCAGGAAAAGTACAAGGTGGACCGCACCTTGCATGAGATGCGTGCGGCCGCTGGCAAAGGTAATGATGCTGACGGCAAGGGTGAGCAGCAGCATCACCAGATCTCCGTGTTCCAGGCCGAGGGTGACCGGGTGCCCGTAAAGACGGCTGATCACTAGCATCGCCGGCACGGTCAGCCCGATCGTCGACAATACCGAACCAAGGAAGATGTTGACGGAGCGCTGAAGATTGTTGGCGATGGACGCACGCACTGCGCTTATCGCCTCAGGCGTTGCGACAAGGATGGCCATCACAACACCGCCAAATGCGGTTGGAGCATGCAGGGTTTCGATAATGTAATCGATCGGCCGCGCAAGCTGTTCGACCAGGAAGACGACGGGACCCATATAGGCGAAAAGCAGAATGGCATGTGGCCAGACCGGTCCGTGGCGAGGCACACGCTCGCCGCGCAGCTCGTGAGGGTTGCTTTCGTCAGAGAAATAGTCCCGATGGCGGCCGGCTTGAAGAAACAGAAATGTGGCATAAAGGCCGACCGATATGACACCCAGTATCAGTTGCCTCGGTGCCGATGGATGCTGCCCGTCCGGATCTGCAAGAAATGTCGGCATGACCAGGCTCAATGTCGCCAGCGGCACGATCACGCCGAGATAGGCGTTGGCGCCCTGCAGGTTATGCTGTTGTTCCGGTCGCCGCCACGCACCCAGCAGCAACGACAGGCCGACCATGCCGTTCAGGATGATCATCACGACAGCAAACAACGTGTCGCGCGCCAGTGTGGGATTGTTTTCGCCGTGAAGCATGACGGCTGATATTGCCATCACCTCGATCGAGGTGATGGCAAGTGTTAGAATGAGTGTGCCGTAAGGCTCCTTCAGCCGCTCCGCCAGGTGGTCTGCGTGCCGCACGACCGACAGAGCGGAGCCGAGCACGACCGCAAACAGCCAACCGAAAACGACAGTGAACCAAAGCGGATCGGAAAGCTGGCCGAAGAGCTGCTCCTGGAAAGCAAGAAATACGAAGCTCGTCGCGACGCTGACGCCCAGGAACCATTCCTCGCGCACCAGGCTGGTGGCGCTGACGGCACGCAATCCGGGATCGTCCGTCATCGAAACCACCCGCCTTCTGGCAAATGCCGTCGCAATGCGATCATCAACACCATCGTGTCCGCCCGCTGTCTCCTGCCTGCCACCTGAGCCAAGCGGAAATGAGGCTGCCTTAAGGCGAACCGAACCTCAAGCAAGATCGTATGTCACTGAGCAAAACTTGCAGGTCTTCGTCGTTTTATCACCCACTGATCGCGGCAAGGAACAGTCGCGAAAACGCAAGGCCAAGGCGAGGTTCGGTGAAATGTCGACGCTGGCGGCCGCAGCGCCTTGCGGCGGCCGATCACACCACCGCTTCCGTCATTCGCGGCCGGTTGCGGGGATCGCCGCGCCGGTGACGACGGCTGCGGCCGGCGAAATCAGGAAGGCGATAAGACGGGCGATCGATTGCGGCGATACCCAGCCGTCCGTTTTCGCATTGGGCATGGCGGCGCGATTCTCGGGCGTGTCGATTGTCCCGGGCAAAATGCAGTTGGCGGTGATGCGGTCGTCGCGGCTTTCGGCGGCGATCGCTTCCGTCAGCCGGATGACGGCGGCTTTCGAGGCGGCGTAAGCGGCCTGATTGGCGCCGGCCTTCAGGCCGGGTGCGGCAGCAACATGCACGATGCGACCGTAGCCCGATGCCTTCATCGTCGGGAGAACCGCGGCGCTGATCGTCAGCGCGGTGCGGGCGTTCGCGGTCATCATCGTCTCCCACTGCGCAGGGGCGTCCGGCCCGACCGGTCCCATCCGGAAACCGCCGACGGTGTTGACCAAGGCGCTGACGCCGCCGAAGTGCTTGACGGCCCGGGCGACAGCGGCCGCGCAGGAGGCATAATCGGTGAGATCCGTTCCCGCGATCGATAGAAACTCGGTGGAGGCGGGCAGGTCGCCGGCCAAGGCTTCCAGCTCCTGGCTGGAGCGGTTCATGCAGACGAGTTTTGCGCCGCCGGCGGCGAGCTCACGGACAACGGCGCTGCCGAGGTTGCCGCCGGCTCCCGTAACGATCACGGCTTTCTGGTCGTTCATGGCAATCGATCTCCTGCCGGTCCTTGATGGCGCGCATTGTTGATCCAGGCTGCGCGGCAAGGCAAGCCCACGCAGCCGCGACACGGTCAGACATCTACCCTCGGCGCTATCCGCAGGCAGTTCCGCCGTCATTGCTCAACGGTTTCGTCGGGTCGGCCGTCAGTGATACTTCGTCCGTTCGCGACCGAGAATCTCGGGCGCGTCAAGGCCGGAAATCGGGCGGGTGACATCGGCCGGGATGTCGCCGGTGAGCTGCAGGTCGAGATAGCGGGCGCAGCAGACGCGCAGGAAGGAGGTGAAGTTTCCAAGATCATGGCCGGCATCGATCGATTCATGATGCAGCCGGGTGATCAGCTGGACGACATTCATGCCGTCGCGCCGGGCGACTTCCTCGAGCTTCGACCAGAAGAAGTTCTCCAGCCTGACGCTGGTGACCATGCCGTCGATGCGCAGCGACCGGGTGGTGCTTTCCCAGAGCCGCGCATCCGCCTTGATGAACAATTCGCACATGTCGTCCTCCCGGTGCCGCCCTCCTCAGGCGGCGTTGGTTTCGAGCAGCGCTGCCGCGTCGAGCACCGCCATGAACTGGCGCAGCCACGACGGATGTGCCGGCCAGGCCGGCGCCGTGACCAGGTTCCCGTCCGAGACCGCATCGGTGATTGAGATATCGGCGTAGGTGCCGCCGGCAAGCTCGACTTCCGGCCGGCAGGCGGGATAGGCCGAGCAGGTGCGGCCCTTCAAAACGCCGGCGGCAGCGAGCAGCTGCGCGCCATGACAGATGGCGGCAACGGGTTTTCCGGCATCGAAGAAGTGCCGGACCGCTTTAATGACGTCGGCATTGAGGCGCAGATATTCCGGCGCGCGGCCGCCGGGGATGACGAGGGCATCGTAATCTTCGGCCCGCACGCTGTCGAAAGTGGCGTTCAGCGCAAAATTATGGCCGCGTTTTTCGGAGTAGGTCTGGTCGCCTTCGAAATCATGAATGGCGGTGGCGACCGTCTCGCCCGCCTTCTTGCCGGGGCAGACGGCGTCGACCGTGTAGCCGCAGGCGAGCAGCGTCTGGAACGGCACCATCGTTTCGTAATCTTCGGTGAAATCACCGGTGATCATCAGGATTTTTGAAGCTGGCATCGCATCCTCCTTTGAAACCAACGGCCGGAGATTAACAAAGAGCGGCGTGCAGAAGGTACTATGGGAATACTACAGCCGAAATTCCCTAAAGCGCGTCGCATCAAATTTGATTCATGCGGCGCGCTTTAGTCCTTTGTTTTTATGCATGTCGTTATCCCGGAACCGCTGCACACTTCGGGGCGACATGCGTCAGACCGCCTTGACCGTCACATCAGGGACGGCGCAGGTCTCGCCGCCGCCGAAGAGGCGGGAGCGAGTGAGGAAGCGTTTCTCGCGACCGTTGTCGAGCGAGAACATGCCGCCGCGGCCGGGAACGACGTCGATGATCAGTTGCGTATGCTTCCAGGCCTCGAACTGGCTGGCACTGATATAGACCGGCACGCCGCCGATCTCGCCGAGTTTGACGTCGCTGTCGCCGATCATGAATTCATTGGCGGGATAACACATCGGCGACGAGCCGTCGCAGCAGCCGCCGGACTGGTGGAAGAGAATATCGGAATGATCCCGTTTGATCTCTGCGATCAAGTCGAGAGCGGCGTCGGTTGCGAGAACACGCGGTTCGCCGTTGACGGTGGTTTCCATCGGTTTTCCTCCAAAAGTTTCGGGAGGAAGAAGTCCCCTCCCCAACCCCTCCCCACAAGGGTTGGGGAGGGGTTTTGACCCTCCCTCTCACCATGCGAGTTTCTCAGAAGAAACCGAGCGCCTTCGGGCTGTAGCTCACCAGCATGTTCTTGGTCTGCTGATAATGCTCAAGCATCATCTTATGGGTTTCACGGCCGATGCCGGACTGCTTGTAGCCGCCGAAGGCGGCATGGGCCGGGTAGGCATGGTAGCAGTTGGTCCAGACGCGGCCGGCCTGGATCTCGCGGCCGAAGCGGTAGCATCGATTGGCGTCTCGGCTCCAGACGCCGGCGCCGAGGCCGTAAAGCGTGTCGTTGGCGATTTCAAGCGCCTCCTTCTCGTTCTTGAAGGTCGTGACCGAGACCACCGGTCCGAAGATTTCCTCCTGGAACACACGCATCTTGTTGTGGCCCTTGAAGATCGTCGGCTTGACGTAATAGCCGTTCGCCAGATCGCCACCGAGGTCGTTGCGCGAGCCGCCGGTCAGAACCTCGGCGCCTTCCTGCCTGCCGATGTCGAGATAAGCGAGGATCTTTTCCAGCTGCTCCGTCGAAGCCTGGGCACCGATCATCGTCGCGCTGTCGAGCGGGTTGCCCTGCTTGATCGCCTCGACGCGTTTGACGGCCTTTTCCATGAAGCGGTCGTAGATCGATTCCTGGACGAGGGCGCGGCTTGGGCAGGTGCAGACTTCGCCCTGGTTGAGGGCAAACATCGCAAACCCTTCGAGCGCCTTGTCGAGGAAATCGTCGTCCTCGGCCATCACATCGGCGAAGAAGATATTCGGCGATTTGCCGCCGAGTTCCAGCGTCACCGGAATGAGGTTCTGGCTGGCATATTGCATGATGAGCCGGCCGGTGGTCGTCTCGCCGGTGAAGGCGATTTTGGCGACGCGCGGGCTGGTCGCCAGCGGCTTGCCGGCTTCGAGGCCGAAGCCGTTGACGATGTTGAGCACGCCGGGCGGCAGGAGATCGCCGACCAGTTCGGCCCAGACCAGGATCGAGGCCGGGGTCTGCTCGGCAGGCTTCAGTACGACGCAGTTGCCGGCGGCCAGCGCCGGAGCGAGCTTCCAAGTGGCCATCAGGATCGGGAAGTTCCAGGGAATGATCTGGCCGACGACGCCGAGGGGTTCGTGGAAGTGATAGGCGACGGTATCGTGGTCGATCTCACCGATCGAACCTTCCTGGGCGCGGATGCAGGAAGCGAAGTAGCGGAAGTGGTCGATCGCCAGTGGAATGTCTGCCGCCATGGTTTCGCGGATCGGTTTTCCGTTATCCCAGGTCTCGGCCTGAGCAAGCAATTCCAGCTTATCTTCCATGCGCTGGGCGATCTTCATGAGGATATTGGAGCGTTCTGCAACCGAGGTGCGGCCCCATTTTTCCTTTGCCGCATGAGCGGCGTCGAGTGCGAGATTGATGTCCTTTTCATTGGAGCGGGGAATGTCGCAGAGCTTGCCGCCGGTGACCGGCGTGAGGTTTTCGAAGTATTTGCCTTCGACGGGCTCGCGCCATTCGCCGCCGATATAGTTGCCGTATTTCAGCTTGAACGGCGACTCGACGATTTTCTGATGAAGCATGTCATCCTCCCTTGATGAACCAGGTTCCGAAGCGAACCAGTGGGAGGAAAATGTGCATGTTTTGGCGGAGGGAACAGGGCGGCTCTTCAATACCGCACCGCACAGTGTCGCAGACATGCGACAGGTCGCGTCGCGATCGACGGTATCGGTGGAACTTTCGGGCGGCTGGTCAGTGAAGGTCGAACTTCTTCATTTTCCGGTGCAGGGTGGCGCGGCTTATGCCGAGGGCGGCGGCCGCCTGCGAGACGTTTCCGCTGGTGCGCGACAACGCCCGCAGCAGGGCTGCCTTTTCCGCTTCGACGATCTCTTCCTGCTGCGAGACGCCGGCCTCATGCAGGGCATCGGCGGCCGGAATGCCGGCCGCAATGCGCCTATCGTCCAGCTGCAGCGCGATGCGGGCGGCGCGTGTTGCCCCGAGCACGAGGTCATGCCGGTCGACGGCAAGCAGGGCGGCGCCGGAATTGGCGCCGGCCGGGACCATCAGGAAACGGGCGCTGGGAAAGGCCGAGCGGAAGAGGTTGAGCTCGATGCGCATTGCCGCATCGCGCACGGTCTGCGTCAGGATCGTCAACGTCATCTCGTTGACGTCTTCACGGCAGGTGGAGATATCGAGGGCTGCGGCCACCCGGCCACGATGATCACGGATCGGCGCCGTCGTGCAGCTGAGGCTGGTATTTGCGCAGAAGAAATGTTGATCGCGGAAGATGGCGACGGCACGCTCGTCGGCAAGGGCGGTGCCAATGCCGTTGGTGCCAATGCTCGCCTCGGTCCAGACGGAGCCGGTCCAGAGGCCGAGTTCGTGGAACTCCTTGTCGTCGCCAGCGGCACCCCGACGCTCCAATGCAATGCCGTTCCTGTCGGTCAGAAGCAGGCAGCAACCGGCCTTGCCAACGGTGGTAAAGAGACGATCGAGCTCTTCGGTCGCGCTGGCGATCAGTTGCCCGGACTGTTCGCGGGCACGCCGGAATTCTTCATCGGTAACGCGCAGCGGCGCCCGTTCGTCCTCCGGAGCGAGCTGGTGCATGGTCATGCATCGCCGCCAGGAGGCGACAACGGGGGAACTCGCCGCGGCGGAATCGCGCTGGGCAGAGGTGTAGACATGCTCGGCGTGTGCTGAGTGTTCGTGCATCTGCTCCTCCCACGGAACTTCAGCATAGTCTGATGGAAAAGCGGCCGGTTTGCAATCAGCCGGCCCTGACGGTCATCAGCGTGCGGGTTTTCCAGACGAAGGTGGCGGAATCACATTTCGGTGTTTGGACGCAGAGAGTGTAACAAAAGACCGCTCTCGCCCGTAATCCTGTGCAGAAACAGATGTGCAAGGCGAGGAGATCCCGACCATGTTAAACAGACGATTGTTGCTGATGGGGGCCGCTTTCGGAGCGCTTACGGTTCGCTTGGGGGCCGGCAAGGCGATCGCCGGCGAGACGTTTGCGGTGACGCACACCGAGGAGGAATGGCGCAAGCTGCTGACGCCGGATCAATTTGTCATCCTGCGTCAGGAGGGGACGGAGGCTCCCTTCACCAGCGCCCTGCTGCATGAGGAGCGGAAGGGCAATTTCGCCTGTGCCGGCTGCGACCAAAAGCTCTTTTCCTCGGCGACCAAATTCGACAGCGGCACCGGCTGGCCGAGCTTTTGGGCACCGCTCGACCATGCCGTCGGCACCACCAACGACACGACGTTCGGCATGGCGCGAACGGCAGTCCATTGCGGCCGTTGTGGCGGCCATCTCGGCCATGTCTTCGATGATGGTCCGAAGCCAACCGGGCTTCGCTACTGCATGAACGGCCTTGTCATGACATTTCATCCAGCCTCGGCCTGATCGAAGGAAGGGCTCGTTTGCTGCCTCAGTGCCGGCGAGCGCCAGTGCCTTGCAGCCAGGCTTCGATGCCGCGTGCCGCGGCCCGGCCGGTCGCCAGGCAGGCAGTGAGGAGATAGCCGCCGGTCGGCGCCTCCCAGTCGAGCATCTCGCCGGCGACGAAGATGCCGGGCAGCCCCTTCAACATATAGCTGTCGTCGATGCCGCTCCAGCGGATGCCGCCGGCCGAGGAGATCGCCTCGCCGATCGGCCGGGTTTCGAGAACCGGAAGCGGCAGGGCCTTGATCATAGCGGCCAGGCGTTCGGGGTCGCGTCGGTCACACTCCGGCGTGAATTCCCGCAGCAGCGCCGCCTTGACGCCGTCGAGGCCCGCGCCCTTGCGCAGGCGGTTTGAAAAACTCGATTTGGCGTCCTGCCGCGCCAGGTCGCGGGTCAGCCTTTCGGCCGTTCGGCCCGGTGCGAGATCGAGTGTCAGGGCGGCGTCGCCGTGGCTCTGCAGTCGGTCGCGCAGTGCCGCGGCATTGGCATAAACGAGGCTGCCCTCGATACCGCTTGTGGTGATGACGAATTCACCGGGAAAGGTACCGGCTTCGGATGTGGCGGTGACCGATTTTACCGGCTCGCCGGCGAAACGTGCGCGGAAGCTTTCGCTCCAGTCGACGACGAAGCCGCAATTGGCGGGTTTAAAAGCGTCGATATCAACGCCCCGCTCCGATAGCCAGGGCTGCCAGCGCGCATCCGAGCCGAGGCGCGGCCAGCTTGCGCCGCCGAGCGCCAGCAGGGCCGCGTCGCAATCGACGATGCGCCGCCCCTCGGCCGTTTCAAAGGCAAAACCCTCTTCGGCAAAACCGATCCAGCGGTGGCGGGTGCGAAGCGTGGTCCCTTGCGTCTCCAGCCGCCTGAGCCAGGCACGCAGCAAGGGAGAGGCCTTCATCACCTTCGGAAAAACCCGGCCGGACGAGCCGACGAAGGTCTCTGTCCCGAGCTCTGCTGCCCAATCTCTGATATCATCGGGGGTAAAGGCATCAAGCGCGGGGCGCAGGCGGGCGGCTGCCGCACCGAAGCGCGTGGTGAAACGGCCATAGTCCTCGGAATGGGTGATGTTGAGACCCGACTTTCCGGCCAGCAGGAACTTGCGAGCGAAGGTCGGCATGGCGTCATAGACCGTCACCGCATGGCCGGACAGCGAAAGCAGCTCGGCAGCCGCAAGGCCGGCCGGGCCGCCACCGATAATCGCGATCCGCTTCTGGTTCATGGATGTCTTCGCCTGATTCTTTCTGCGTGCAGTTTTGGCGCGGGCGCGCCTTGCCGGCAAGGATGGAAATCAGTGGTGCGGATGGGTGCACTGGCCGTGATCGGCGAGAACCTCGATGACGCGGCATTGGTCGACGCGGCCGTGGCCGCAGCCTTCCACCATGGTTTCCAGTTCGGCCTTCAAAGCCATCAGGCTGCGGATGCGTTGCTCGACTTCAATAAGGCGGGCCTTGGCGATGGCATCGGCCGAGGCGCAGGACTGGTGCGGATCATCCTGCAGCGTGAGCAGCGCGCGGATGGCCTCGATTTCGAAGCCCAATTCACGGGCGTGGCGGATGAAGGCGAGGCGGTTGATATCGGCAGGCTCGAAGGAGCGCTGGTTGCCTTCGCTGCGGCTCGGGGCCGCAAGCAGGCCGATGCTCTCATAATAGCGCACCGTCGGCACCTTGACGCCGCTTTGGCGTGCAGCTTCGCCGATCGTGATCTTTTTCATGATTTTCCTCTTGCACCTCTAGCCGCTAGAGGATGTAGGAGGGATGCTTCTGTTTGACAAGGAAGCGGTTCATGGCTGAGACGAACGAGACACGATACCGGGTTGGCGGTATGGATTGCGCCGCCTGCGCGACCAAGATCGACACGGCCGTCAGGCGCGTGGCGGGTGTCGCCGATGTTTCGGTCTCGGTGATGGCGGGAACGATGACCGTCCGGCACGACGGCAACAGCGATCTCAAGGCGATCGAGAAGAAGGTGACGGGGCTCGGCTATTCGGTCTCGCCCTTTGCCGGAAGCACGACGCCGGCGAAAGGCCACGGCGCACACGATCATCACGACCACGGACATGATCATGGCGATCATGCGGGCCATGACCATGGAGATCACGATCATGCCAGCCATGATCACGCAGGTCACGATCATGACCACGACCATGGCCAGAAGGAAATCGGGGGGCTGCATGGGCACGACCATGCGCCGATGACCGGTCCCTGGTGGCAGAGCAAGAAGGGGCGGCTGACCATCCTTTCGGGTGCCGCACTCGTTGCTGCCTATGCTATCGACCATCTGGTGCCGGCGATCGCATCCTATGCCTTCATCGTGGCCATGCTGGTCGGGCTGGTGCCGATCGCGCGGCGCGCCGTCATGGCGGCTCTCTCCGGCACGCCGTTTTCGATCGAGATGCTGATGACGATCGCCGCCGTCGGCGCGGTCATCATCAATGCAGGCGAAGAGGCGGCAACTGTCGTGTTCCTGTTCCTCGTCGGCGAACTGCTGGAAGGGGTGGCTGCGGGCAAGGCGCGCGAAAGCATCCAGTCGCTGACGGCCCTGGTGCCGAAGAGCGCGCTGCTCGAAGACAATGGCCAGACGCGGGAGGTGCCGGCGGAAAGCCTTGCCGTCGGCGCGATTATCATGGTGCGTCCTGGCGATCGTATCTCGGCGGACGGCGTTATCATTTCAGGCGAGAGCGCGATCGATGAGGCGCCGGTGACGGGCGAGAGTACGCCGGTGCGCAAGGGCGTCGATGCCGTTGTGTTTGCCGGAACCGTGAATGGCGATGCGGTGCTCAGGGTTCGCGTCACCGCGGCCGCAGCCGACAATACCATCGCCCGTATCGTCAAGCTGGTGGAGGAAGCGCAGGAATCGAAGGCGCCGACCGAACGCTTCATCGATCGGTTCTCGCGCTATTACACGCCCGGCGTGGTGGTGGTCGCCGCACTTGTAGCGATCGTTCCGCCGCTGTTGTTCGGTGGGTCGTGGGGCGAATGGATCTATAAGGGCCTTGCCATCCTCTTGATCGGCTGCCCCTGCGCGCTTGTCATCTCGACGCCGGCGGCGATCGCCGCCTCGCTTTCTTCGGGTGCGCGGCGCGGGCTGCTGATGAAGGGCGGCGCGGTGCTGGAAACGCTCGGCAAGGTGACGATGGTCGCCTTCGACAAGACGGGCACGCTGACGGAAGGCAAACCTCAGGTGACTGATATCATTTCTTTCGGATTGAGCGAGGCGCAAGTCTTGTCGCGCGCGGCGGTGCTGGAGCAGGGCTCCAGCCATCCCCTGGCGCTGGCGATCCTCAACCGCGCCAAGGCGGACGGCGTTCCCATGCCGCCGGCCTTCGAACTGGAGGCGCTGCCGGGAAAGGGGGTCAGCGGCAAAGCCGGCGGCGAGGCGCTGGATCTTTTGTCGCCGCCCGCTGCCCGCGAACGCGGCGCACTCGGTGCTGAACAGGAGGCACGCATCACTGACCTGAACGACGAGGGCAAGAGCGTCTCGGTGCTGCTGGTCAACAATGTTGCGGCCGGGCTGATCGCCATGCGCGACGAACCGCGCGAGGACGCGCAGGCCGGGCTTGCCACGCTCAAATCAGCCGGCGTCAAGGCGATGATGCTGACAGGCGACAACAAGCGGACGGCGGCAGCCGTTGCCGGCATGCTCGGCATCGACTGGCGCGGCGAGATGATGCCTGAGGACAAGCAGCGGGTCGTCGTCGAATTGAAGCGCGAGGGCTTCGTCGTCGCCAAGGTCGGCGACGGCATCAACGACGCGCCGGCGCTGGCCGCAGCCGATATCGGCATTGCCATGGGCGGCGGCACCGACGTGGCGCTGGAGACCGCGGATGCCGCCGTGCTGCACGGGCGCGTCGGCGACGTGGCAAGGATGATCGAATTGTCCAAACGCACGATGCGCAATATCCTGCAGAATATTACCATCGCGCTCGGCCTGAAAGCGGTGTTCCTGGTGACGACGATTGCCGGCATCACCGGCCTCTGGCCGGCGATCCTCGCCGATACCGGCGCCACCGTGCTGGTGACGATCAACGCGCTGCGATTGCTTCGAGTAAGGATGTAAACATCCGATAACGTCCTTGCGGCGCTGGTCACCGTAGACCGCTGACAACGGACGCCAACCCCTCTTTCGTCATGCTCGGGCTTGTCCCGGGCATCTGCCTCCGGTCGATAGGCAGTAGATCCGCGGCACAAGGCCGAGGATGAGGCGGAGAGGGAGGTTTGTCATCAAACTGAGAGCGGCCATAGACCGGCTCTCTTCGTTCGAGCCTTGTCCACCGCCTGTTTTCCTTAAGCTTTCGTTATCCCTGTTTTTCACAGGAATGCAGTGATTTCAAACCTGCCGTAACGCAATGCACAAACCATCCATTGACGCGAATTTGGATTCGCGTACCATATCTAGTGTTCGAGGTTCCTTCGATTCGTGAGAATCGCAGGCTAAGACGGGAATACGGTGCGTTGCGCCATTATGGCGCGGCTATGCCGGAGCTGCCCCCGCAACTGTAAGCGGCGAGCAACTGTCCGATTTCAGGCCACTGGAGCATAATGCTCCGGGAAGGCTGGGCAGGATGCTTTGACCCGTGAGCCAGGAGACCTGCCTCGAACAAAACGTCCACGGGCGGGGAGTCCGGAAGGTCGCGTTGCATGGCTGCGGATGATATCCGCGTCGCGTTTCGCAAGGCCGCTCGATCCTCCGCATGAGCCACTTCGGGGTGAAGTCATGTCAGTATCTCAGTTCAGGCCGCAACCCGCGCTAAGCAGAGGGCGGATCACGCCCGGCGGCTGAACAGGCCGCATCGTTCAAACCATCAGAGAATGTTTCGACGGATATCGCGAGATTTCCGATCGATGCCCTGCGTCCCAATCGCGTCGTCACGAGGAATATCATGACCATTACCGTCTACAGCAAACCGGCCTGCGTCCAATGTACCGCCACTTACCGCGCCCTCGACCGCCTGGGCGTCGCTTATGACATCGTCGATATCTCCGAGGATGCCGAAGCGCTCGATCGCGTCCGCAGCCTTGGCTACATGCAGGCGCCCGTCGTCATCGCCGGCGAGCAGCATTGGGCCGGCTTCCGTCCCGACATGATCAGCGCGCTCTCCTGATCGAGGCCGAACGATGGGGCTGATCGTCTATTATTCCAGCCGGTCCGAGAATACCCATCGGTTCGTCGCCAAGCTTGGAATGTGCGCGGCGCGCATTCCAACAGGTGCCGCAGACGCATTCCGTATCCGTGAACCCTTTGTGCTTGTTGTGCCGACCTACAGTGGCGACGGGGGCAAGGGGGCCGTTCCCAAGCAGGTTATCCGTTTCCTCAACGATGCGGAGAGCCGAGGACACATCCGCGGCGTGATCGCCGCGGGCAACAGCAATTTCGGCGAGACATATGGGCTCGCCGGCGACGTGATCTCACAGAAATGCCAAGTGCCGTACCTCTATAGGTTCGAGCTGCTGGGCACCGAAGCGGATGTCGCCAACGTTAAACACGGAATGGAACGATTTTGGACACGGGAACAACTCTGACGCGGGATGCGGGCGCAAAACCGCATAACACTTTTGCTCATCCCGCCGGCGAACGCCCTTTGAAAGCGGCGGAAGCGCTCGACTACCACGCGCTGAACGCGATGTTGAACCTCTATGACGACGAGGGGAGGATCCAGCTCGACAAGGACCGCATGGCGGCGAAGCAGTATTTTTTGCAGCATGTGAACCAGAACACGGTGTTCTTTCACAATCTCCGGGAAAAGCTCGATTACCTCGTGACCGAGGGTTATTATGAGCAGGAGGTTCTCGACCAGTATTCCTTCAATTTCGTGCGTGACCTGTTCGACCAGGCCTATGCCAAGAAGTTCCGCTTTCCGACCTTCCTCGGCGCCTTCAAATATTACACCAGCTATACGCTGAAGACCTTCGACGGAAAGCGTTATCTCGAACGCTACGAAGATCGTATCTGCATGGTGGCGCTGGCCTTGGCGCGTGGGCACGAGGCACTTGCCCGCGACGTGGTCGAGGAGATCATTTCCGGCCGTTTCCAGCCGGCGACGCCGACCTTCCTTAATGCCGGCAAGAAACAGCGCGGCGAGCTCGTCTCCTGCTTCCTGCTGCGCGTCGAGGACAATATGGAATCGATCGGCCGGTCGATCAATTCGGCGCTGCAGCTGTCGAAGCGCGGCGGCGGCGTGGCGCTGTCCTTGACGAACATCCGCGAGGCCGGCGCGCCGATCAAACAGATCGAAAACCAGTCGTCGGGCATCATTCCGGTGATGAAGCTGCTCGAAGACAGCTTCTCCTATGCCAATCAACTGGGCGCGCGCCAGGGCGCGGGCGCGGTCTATCTCAACGCCCATCACCCCGATATCATGCGTTTTCTCGACACCAAGCGCGAAAATGCCGACGAGAAGATCCGCATCAAGACGCTGTCGCTCGGCGTCGTCGTGCCTGACATCACCTTCGAACTCGCGAGGAATAACGAGGACATGTACCTGTTCTCGCCCTATGACGTCGAGCGCGTCTATGGCGTGCCCTTCACCGAGATTTCGGTGACGGAAAACTACCGGGAGATGGTGGCAGACGCCCGCATCGCCAAGAAGAAGATCAAGGCGCGCGAATTCTTTCAGGTGATCGCCGAAATCCAGTTCGAGAGCGGTTATCCCTACCTCATGTTCGAGGACACGGTGAACCGGGCGAACCCGATCGCCGGGCGCATTTCGATGAGCAATCTCTGCTCGGAGATTCTGCAGGTGAGCGAGGCGAGCGACTACAATGACGACCTCTCCTACAAGCATCTCGGCAAGGATATTTCCTGCAATCTCGGCTCGCTGAACATCGCCGCGGCGATGGATTCCGCCAATTTCGGCAAGACGATCGAGACCTCGATCCGGGCGCTGACGGCCGTGTCCGACATGAGCCATATCTCCTCGGTTCCCTCGATCGAAAAGGGCAATGACGAGAGCCATGCGATCGGCCTCGGGCAGATGAACCTGCACGGTTATCTCGCCCGCGAACGCATCTTTTACGGCTCAGAGGAAGGCGTCGATTTCACCAATATCTATTTCTATACGGTGACCTACCACGCAATCCGCGCCTCGAACCTCCTCGCGGTCGAACGCGGCACGAGCTTCAAGGGCTTCGAAAATTCGAAATATGCCTCCGGCGAATATTTCGACAAATATACGAGCCAGGAATGGAAGCCAGCGACGGAGAAAGTTAGGACGCTGTTCGAAACTGCCGGCATCGATATTCCGACGCAGGAGGACTGGGCGGCTCTCAAGAAGGCGGTGATGACTTCCGGTCTCTATAACCAGAATCTGCAGGCAGTACCGCCGACAGGGTCGATCTCCTACATCAACCACTCGACCTCTTCGATCCATCCGATCGTCTCGAAGATCGAAATCCGCAAGGAAGGCAAGATCGGCCGCGTCTATTATCCGGCGCCGTTCATGACCAACGACAATCTCGATTATTATCAGGACGCCTATGAGATCGGGCCGGAGAAGATCGTCGACACCTATGCGGCGGCGACCCAGCATGTCGATCAAGGCCTGTCGCTGACCTTATTCTTCCGCGACACGGCAACGACCCGCGACATCAACAAGGCGCAGATCCATGCCTGGAAGAAGGGCATCAAGACGATCTACTACATCCGCCTTCGCCAGATGGCGCTGTCCGGCACCGAGGTGCAGGGCTGTGTCTCCTGCACGCTCTAACCGACCGGGAAACTTCATGAACATGCAAATCAAACCGGCGTCCCGCGTGCGCGCCATCAACTGGAACCGGGTCGAGGACGACAAGGATCTCGAAGTCTGGAACCGGTTGACCGGCAATTTCTGGCTGCCGGAGAAAGTGCCGCTTTCCAACGACATTCCATCCTGGGCGACGCTGACGCCGGCCGAGCAGCAGCTCACTATCCGGGTCTTCACCGGGCTGACGCTGCTCGACACCATCCAGAACGGCGTCGGCTCCATCAGGCTAATGGAGGATGCGGCAACGCCGCATGAGGAGGCGGTGCTTTCCAACGTCTCGTTCATGGAGGCGGTGCATGCGCGCTCCTATTCCTCGATCTTTTCGACGCTGTGCTCGACGCCCGATGTCGACGATGCCTATCGCTGGTCGGAGGAAAACGAATTTCTGCAACGGAAATCGGCGCTGATCATGGAGCAGTATCGCTCCGGCGACCCGTTGAAAAAGAAGGTCGCCAGCGTCTTCCTCGAAAGCTTTCTGTTCTACTCCGGCTTCTACCTGCCGATGTACTGGTCAAGCCGCGCCAAGCTCACCAACACGGCCGACATGATCCGGCTGATCATCCGTGACGAAGCGGTGCACGGTTATTATATCGGCTACAAGTTCCAGCGCGGGCTGGAGCGGCTCAGCGAGGAGAGGCGGCAAGAGATCAAAGATTTCGTCTTCGACCTGCTGCTCGAACTCTACGACAACGAGGCTCGATATACCGAAGCGCTCTATGACGGAGTCGGGCTGACCGAGGACGTCAAGAAATTCCTGCATTACAATGCCAACAAGGCGCTGATGAACCTCGGCTACGAGGCGCTTTTCCCGGCCGAGGCCTGCAAGGTCAATCCGGCGATCCTCTCGGCGCTTTCGCCGAATGCCGACGAGAACCACGACTTCTTCTCCGGCTCCGGTTCCTCCTATGTGATTGGCAAGGCTGTCGCGACCGAGGACGAGGACTGGGATTTCTGAGGCTTTATCGCAGTCGGGCCCTTATCATTTGCTTCCCCATCGCCCACATTCAGCGGAAATGAAGTCGATCCTCGCCGATGATGTGGCGTAGCGGAGTTTTTAATGTCGTCTTTTCCAAACAAGGCCGGAACTGCCGCCGAAGCGGACGAAGGCGTCTGGCCGATCCGCAGGAGACGGATTCTCGACTGGCTGGTGAACGAGACGCGCGCGGAGCGCTTCATCGACAATATCCTGGTGCAGATGTGCGGGAAGCTGCTGGCGGCTGGGGTGCCGGTGGCGCGGGCGACGCTGCATTTCAGGGTGAACCACCCGCAATGGATCGGTGCCCGCATTCTCTGGAAGGAGGGACTGGCGGAGGCGAAGATCGATACATTCGCCTATGGCGTCGAAAACACGCCGGAGTTCCTGACGAGTCCCATCAACGCGATCCACCAGGGTACCGAGGAGGTTCGCAGGCAGCTGGAAAGCATAACCGACGGCGATTCATTCTATCAGGAACTGCATGACGATGGCCTTACCGAATATATCGCCTGGCCGCTCGAGCATACTTTCGGCAAACGGCACGTCGTGACGTTTTCCACCAGCCGGGCGGGCGGTTTTGCGAGTAAGCACGTCGATTTCCTGCGCGATCTCTTGCCGGCGTTGACGCTTGTCAGTGAAATCAGGCTGAAGAACATCATGGCGCGCACGCTGCTGCAGACCTATGTGGGGCCGCATGCGAGCGAGCAGATCCTGTCGGGCGTGACGACGCGCGGCAGTGGCGCCACCGTCGGCGCGGCGATCATGATCTGCGATCTGCGCGATTTTACGGCGATCTCCGATCTCTGGCCGCGTGATGACGTCATCCATCTGCTGAACGATTATTTCGATGCGATCTCGGACCCGGTCGAACGGTATGGCGGCGAGATTCTGAAGTTCATGGGAGACGGATTGCTGGCGATCTTCCCTCTCGCCAAGGAGGCGGCCTGCCTCGATCTGCTGCAGGCGATCCGCGAGGGGCAGGCGGCGATGGCTGAATTGAACGAGGAGCATATTCGCATGGGGCGCGAACCGCTGCGCTACGGTGTCGGCGTCCATGTCGGCGACGTCATGTATGGCAATATCGGCTCCCGCCGACGGCTGGATTTCACCGTTATCGGGCCGGCGGTCAATATTGCTTCGCGGCTGGAAAGCTTGACCAAGGAGGTCAAGCGCCCGGTGCTGCTGTCGCGGGCCTTCATCGAAATGGCGGGCTGCGCGAAAGATATGGACAGCCTCGGCACCTTCCCGCTACGCGGGCTCGGCGAGCCTGTCGATGTCTTCGCCTTTCCGGAGGGATAGCGCAGGCAGGCTCATACCCCCCGTTTGTTTCCCCAAAGCAGCACATGCAGTTGCGGCAGCACGCGGATTGAAAACCACCGGTCAGCCGTCACTTTCTCGATGAGCCAGTGCATCCGATCCATCACGCCGTCGATATCGACGCGTGCGTCGTCATCATCGGGCGGTGGCGGCGTATGGTTGCCCGGCTGAAGGAACAAGGGAATATCGGGATAGCGCTCGCCCACCTGTTGCGCGAAGAGGTAGTCGGTATCGTCGAAGACGACGATCTTCAATGTGATCTCCGGCCCGCCGGCGGCGAGCCGAATACAGTCGTCCACCTGCTCCCAATCGGTCGACATTCCGCTTGATGGCGGCTTGGGGCTCAAGACCAGCATGTCGAGATCGCGAAACCAGTCCCGCGCTACGCTTCCCTGCGTTTCCAGCGCGAAACGGTATCCTCGGGAATGGCCGAGCTCGATCAATGGCCCCAGTGGCTGAATCGCCGGGTTGCCTCCGGAAAGGGAAATCGTCAGCGGCCTGCCTCCGGAGAGCTTCGTGACCTCCTGCCAGATCGCCTCGGCGGACATGGCACTCCACTGATCCCGGAACGTGCTGTCGACCGCGTGAAGACTGTCACACCAGGAGCAGCGGTAGTCGCAGCCGCCTGTCCTGACGAACACCGTCGGCACCCCGATCAACTGGCCTTCGCCCTGTATGGTCGGGCCGAAGATCTCGCTGACACGGATGATCTCGCCGCTCACGGCCTGTACTCCGCCCACGTCTTCGGCGTCTCGCTGACGCGCACCGACGATGTCTCGGGGAAGCGCTGTTTGCACCAGTCGTAAAAATGCCTGGCCAGGAATTCGGAGGTGACTTTCGAATGGCCGAAGACCTCGTTCAGATGTCGATGATCGAGGGCTTCGTCGATATAGCGCTTGAGCGGCGAAAGGTCGTGATAGTCGCGAACGAAGCCGTCATCATTCAGGTTTTCGGCGGCGAGTTCGACGACCACTACGTAGTTGTGGCCGTGGAGCCTGGCACATTGATGGTCGGCAGGCAGGTGATCCAGCTGGTGCGAGGCGGAGAGATGAAACTCCTTGGTGATGCGGTACATCAACGCACCTCCGTGGCGGAATATTGCGACACGGCCGCTTTCCAGAAGTCATCGTCGTCGTATTCCGTCGGATCGGGCACGCCGGCAAGATGGAAAGCTTCGCGGCGTTCCACGCAGGTTCCGCAGCGGCCGCAATGGAGGCTGCCGCCTTTGTAGCAAGACCAGGTTTCCGCAAAGGGTGTGCCGTGTTTCCCGCCGTCGGTCACGATCGCCGCTTTGGAAACGTTGACATAAGGTGCAAGCAGTTTGACGCTGGCATAACCTTCCAGCGCTTCGTTCTGCATGCGCTGGAAGGCGTCGATGAAGCCCGGGCGGCAGTCGGGGTAAATGAAGTGGTCGCCGCCATGCACGGCAACAGCAACGGCATCTGCCTTCTGCGCGGCCGCTAAGCCGAATGCGATGGCCAGCATGATGGCATTGCGGTTCGGCACGACAGTGGCCTTCATGCTCTCCTCGGCATAGTGGCCATCCGGAACCTCGATATCGTCGGTCAGGGCCGATCCGCTGAGATGGCCGCCGATGGCTGCGATGTCGATGACATGATGGGGAACGGCAAGGCGTTCCGCGCACCGCGCGGCGAAGTCGAGTTCCTTGCGATGGCGCTGGCCGTAGTCGAAGGAGACGAGGCCGATAAGCTGTTCTTCCGCTGCTATCTTGTGCGCAAGCGAAACGGAGTCGAGTCCGCCGGAGCAGACGACGATGGTCTTCATATTTTGGATTCCCTTGTTTTGACCGGGTGGGCTGCGACCGGATTACGGCGTGCTTTTAGGGCAAATCACGCGTCAGGGAAATAGTTTTAAGACGCCAGGCTTCAGAGTTGGGTTTAGCCGATCGGAAAGTTGATCTGCGGCGGCAGCAGCAGGTGCAGATCCTGGGCATCGGAATTGTTGATGCGCTGCAGCAGCATGCGCCCCAGATCCTCGCCGGCCGCTGTGAGATCCTCGTGAATCGTATCGACCTTCGGCTGCAGCTGGGTAAGAAGGCGAGACGTTTCCTTGGCGACGATATCGTAATCGACAGCGAGCGTCCGGCCGGCGTCGCTCATGCCGCTGATGACGGCGAGAGCCGAGACTTCGCCGGGACAGATGAACCCTTCGGGAGCATCCGCGGCGACGGCGCGGCTGCAGATGAAATCGCGCAGCACGTCCGCCGGCGTATCGAGATCGACCGCTTCGGGGATCTCGTAGGCGATGCCTGCCTCGCGCACCGCGGTCATGAAGCCGTGCAGGATATGCTGGCAGAAGGTCAGCCGTTTCGGCGGCAGGATCACCGCCACCTTTCTGCGCTCCTTGGCGATCAGCCGGCGCGTCGCCTCATAGGCAAAGGTGAAATTGTCGTAGTCGACATAAGGATGCGGCGTCGAAAATTCGGTGCGGCCATGACAGATGAAGGGAAAGCCGGTTTCGAGCAGCAGGCGAACGCGGGCGTCGAGCGGTTCGGTTCGGGTGAAGATCAGCCCGTCGGCAAGGTGGTTGCGGATAATGTATTCGGCCGCCTCGACATCGGTCGTCGACAGGAAGTTCGGGGCGACGACGAGATGATAGGAGGTTTCTTTCAGCGCCTTGGCGATACCGTACATGATCGAGGTGCTGAAACCGACGACCTCCTCGTGCGAATCGAGCAGGATGGCGATGACATTGGTACGGCCTGTCTTCAGACGCTGCGCGGCCCGATCAGGGAGATAGCCGATCTCGCGGGCGATACGGTGGACGCGTTGGCGGGTTTCCAGCGAAATCTGCGGCGCATCGGAGAGCGCCCGTGACACTGTCGTCACCGCAAGGCCGGCAATCGTGGCGATCGTTCGCAAGGTCGGCTTGCTGCGCTTATGGGTGATCTCGAGATTTTCGCCGCGTTGCGGCCGGGACGGTTCGGTCACTCTGGGCTTTCCATGCTGGAATTGCGGATACAATAACATGATGAGTCCAGGGTGCAATCAACGAATGAAAACGTTTTAAATTTTAACGGTTTGTTAGTTGTTTAAAATTTAGCAAACTAAATCAGATATATAGTGAAATAACCATATTTTTCTCGGGAGTCGAGAAAGGGCTTGACGACTACACGCTTATAACGTTTTAAATTATCAACCGCGCGGAGGAGCGCGGCCGTATGTCGACCGCTGCAACGGCGGAAAACATCGGGCGGCAGGGAGGGCCCGCCGCCGATTTTCAAATGGGAGGAAATTCATGCGCAAGTTTTTGAGCTCGGCGGCGATTGCCGTCGTGATGATGGCTGGCCTCGGTGGCGCCCAGGCAGCTGACGTAAAAGAAGTTCAGATGCTGCACTGGTGGACGTCTGGCGGCGAGGCAGCGGCGCTGAACGTTTTGAAGCAGGATCTGTCGAAGGAAGGTTTTGCCTGGAAGGACGTGCCGGTTGCCG
>NZ_JABDWC010000042.1:0-31735 GCF_019685155.1 Rhizobium sp. NZLR1b | reverse complement strand
GCGTAGATCACGCCGGAAAAACTGACCCCCGCTACGCCAAGCATTCCACTTTGAACCAACCTCATCAGTGTAGGCGATTTGACGTACCTCACGCGTGCTAATGCCGCGGGGCTGCTCGGATGGTTACAATTCGGGTCGGATCGCCGTGTGTCAATTTGGCGGAGGTACGTGCTCCCTCAGAGGACAGAATTTTAGCCACGCCATCGCCAGTGCGCAATGTTGAGCATGTATGCTCAAATAAGGCTGCTACGTTTTCCACCGCTTGTGACCGGACCGTGCGGGCGGCACTCGGTTACTGTAATTTCACGTTCCGCCAAACGCTAGCTTACGATCCCATTCTGGGTCAAAGAGACAGCGGAACGGTCCGAGCGCCGAACTTGCCTCAGCATATAGTCCCTGGGGTCGACGCTGTCGCTCAAAACCCGTCCGTGCGTTACAAGTTCTGCTGTAATTTTCGCTGAACCGCACGACATCGTCCATCCAAGCGGGCCATGGCCAGTGTTGAGGAAAAGGTTTTCGTATGGCGTTGGGCCTACGATCGGAGGTCCATCGGGCGTCATCGGGCGTAATCCTGACCAAGTCAAAGCCGAGCTGACGTCGACGTGCGCAGCCATGGACGGCAAAATCCTGAGAATGTCGTCGAGGACGCGTCGGCCTTCATTGGGATCGATTTTCGTATTATATTGAGCAAATTCTGCTTTCCCACCCATCCGTAAGCGATCTCCCATCGGAACCATCATTGCATGGTAGCCGTCGTCCATGACCGGACGTGTCGGCCCTCCCTTCCATCCGTTTAGAGGCAAGGTCACAGAATAGCCTTTCACGGGCACGATCGGCAGTTGAATACCGAGGGGGCGGGCAAATATGGGGCTGTAGCTACCAAGAGAGAGTACGTACGCATCCGCATGAATTTCTCCGACGGACGTTTTGACGTGGGAGATCCGCGAACAGGACTGTTTGATTATTTCCAATATGTTAGCTCTCATCAAAAACTGAGCCCCAAGTTCCTTAGCGAGGCGAGCCATTTCATTCGTAAACTTATGGGCATCGCCGCTTTCGTCATCTGGAAAGTATACCGAACCGATGTAGCGATCGATTACGTCCTTCAAACACGGCTCTTTCTCCAGAATTTGTTCCTGATCAAGAACGTCGAATTTGACGCCCCACCCCTGCATCTCGCGGCACATATGCACGAACTCCGACATGCGGCCGCCTCGAGGGAAGACCCTCATCGTCCCGCGCGTGGTCTGGTCATAATGTAGGGTAGAATTCTGGCGAATGCTGCGCAGCGTCTCTAAACTCAGGCTCGCGATCCTAATGTTCGAAACCATATTGGCTTTATGCCTCTTGTGGGTTGAGTTCGAGAGAAATTTTAGGCCCCAGCCGACAATCGATGGGATCGCGCTTGGGTTGATTTTTAACGTAGAGTTGCTGTCAAAAAGCATCTTACCAAGCCGTTTGACAGTTCCAGGTGAGTTCCAGGGGCTGGAGTCGCTAGGCGTCATCAGACCGCCGTTGGCAAAACTCGTTTCCATGCCAGGCCTGTCGCAGCGATCAATAACGGTGACCTCGTGACCATCTCTGGCGAGCATATAAGCCGTCGCACTACCAACGATTCCAGCACCAAGCACAGCAACTTTCATAACTACCCTCAAAAGCAACCTAGCGTCACGCGACAAACCCGACATCATCAGTATGCAATATTAACAATTATTTTGCAATACGCGTGGTTCCGCGTCAAGCTGCTGGTTGATTGCCACTGGCGAGATGTTCTCCTTCCCTGGCACCATCCCGTTTATAGCAACAACTCAGCGATCAGTTCACGCTGTAGGGCGCTAAAGGTATAAATTCGTGAAGAAGTCAGAGCTGACGAGGTTATTGCAGGACGATCTGAGGGAGCGCGTGCCTTCCGCTCAACATCGCGGCTCAAGTTACGTGACGTGCCCCCAATAATTTAGGCCATTTGGAACTGGAATTTTCCACTTATGATCCCTGGTGGGAAGAAGAAGAGAATTCGATGAAGGCCTCGAAGTTTTCGGAAGAGCAGATCGCATTCGTGTTGAAGCAGGCAGAAGATGGCACGCCGATCGGCGAGGTCTGCCGCAAGGCAAGAATTTCGGACGCGACGTTTTACAACTGGCGCAAAAATACGCTGGGCTGATGCCGTCGGAGATGAAGCCTCTTCGCCAGCTCGAAGAGGAGAATGCCAAGCTGAAGCGCATCGTCGCCGACCTTTCTCTGGACAAGGCCATGCTCCAGGACGTGCTGTCAAAAAAGCTCGGAGGCCTGCCCGCAAGCGCAAGCTTGTCGACACGGTCAAGGCGGACTGGAAGGTCTCGATCCGGCGCGCATGTTCGGTGTTGAAGATCGATCGGTCGCTGTATGGCTACAAGTCCAGGCGCGGCGAGCAGGCCGAATTGAAGCTGAAGATCAGGGACATCTGCCAGACACGGGTGCGCTACGGCTACCGCCGTGTTCATGTCCTGCTCAGACGTGACGGCTGGCCTGTCAATCCGAAGCGAATCTATCGTCTTTACAAGGAGATGGACCTCCAGCTCCACAACAAAGTTCCGAAGCGACGGGTCAAGGCGAAGCTTCGCGCCGATCGCACGGAACCGACCCATTCCAACCATGTCTGGGCCATGGATTTCGTTCACGACCAGTTGGCCACCGGTCGTAAGATCAGGGTGCTGACGGTAGTCGACACCTTTTCGCGCTTTTCGCCGGCAGTCGACGCTCGCTTCAGCTACAAAGGCGAAGACGTGGTACAGACGCTTGAGCGGGTATGCCGGCAGGTCGGGTATCCAGCCTCCATACGAGTCGATAATGGCAGCGAATTCATCTCGCGCGACCTCGATCTGTGGGCCTACCATAAGGGCGTCGAGCTCGACTTCTCCCGGCCTGGCAAGCCGACCGACAACAAGCTACATCGAGATGTTCATGTATAGACGGCCCCGCGGGCGCAAGAGGCTTTCTGCAAGTTCGAGTCATCATTTGGGTGCATTCATGTATTCGGCCTGTATGCGACCGAAACAAGGTCGCTGGCCCTGATGGAGTGCGCGGATCGAGGCCTCATCAACGGGTCGCGCTTGAATACGGCGCCTAAAGCTCTCCGGGTTTACTCGATCCTCAGCTCCGCTGTATGACCATCTGTTGTTTCTGCACCTTACGCCGGTTCATTTGGGTTTCGTGGCTATACTGTCTTGATGCGCGCCTCCTTGAACATCTCTCCACTGGTCATCATCGCCCAGATGATCCGGGCAAGCTTATTGGCTATGGCGACGGCCACGATCATAGGACGCCGTCGTTGCAGTAAGGCGTCGATCCAAGCTCCCCCGACCTTCGCTCGAGCTTTCGGGTATCGGACTATGTTCCTGGCACCGATTACGAGCAGATAACGCAGGTATGCATCTCCCTCCTTCGTAATCCCTCCCAATCGAGTGGTGCCACCGCTGGAATTTTGACGCGGGGTCAGGCCGAGCCAAGCGGCGAACTCTCGGCCGGAGCGGAACATCCTCGCGTCCGGAATTGTCGCGGCGATGGCTGTAGATGTGATTGGGCCGACACCTGGGATAGACGACAGCAGATTTGAGACTGGATCTGAACGACCAACCTCCGCGAGCCTCGTCTCAATTTTATCTATCTGCTTGTTCAACTCACCAACTGACCTGATCAAGCTGGACCCGCTGCCCAAGCATCCCAAGGGCTCCTCTTTCCACCCAATTAAAGCAGTTCCACGCGAACTGCTTCGTGAGACTTGTACTCGGCTAGTGTCTTCAGCAATCGCGCTAGCTGCTTCAGTTCGTCTTGGATGGGCAACCCCTTTACCAAAGTGACAGTCATTTCGAACAACTCCACTGCCATGACGTTGTTGCCGATCTCATGGAAGAAGTAGGCCATGGCATGATAATATTCCGCTCTTGAGTGGGCGTTTTCCCACTGGCACAGTGTCAGGATGTGCTCGGAGAGCGCCTTGCCCATCGATAAGCGTTCACCAAATGGAAATCGCGAGTAGTCATGCGATGAGTAAAAGAGTTGATGCATCGCTCCAAGAAGCCAGTCTTTTGAGTCCTTCTCAATTGCAAGGCGGACAAATTTGCGTAGCATCAGGCAGCCGGCCTCCATGTCTTGCAATTCGTCAATCAACATGTCTGCATATAACTGGAATAGGTAGAGGCTGTCCGGCATAACACTGATGCCATCTTCTAGTAACGAAAGTGCCGTCTTCCAATCCTTCGCCTCTATCGCGGACCAGATGAGACCGATCAATGATTGTTCAGCGACATCCATCTCGTTCTCCGTTGTCAGATCGTTCGCTTCCTCGCTGGTGCGCCAGCTGCGTCAAAATTAGGGAGCTTTGCCGTTAGCCACATGTACAGGTGGGTGAGCTCTAGCCGTCAGCCATCGCAGCTTCCTCATCTGTTGCAACGCCTATGATGACCTCGAGCCCATGTTCTGTATTTCTCCTGCACTTGCGCCAGGCGGGGCCGTGCCGGTATGCAGGACCGTATGGCGTCGCAAAAAACCGAGGATGTATATTTTGCCGGGCTGGAGGGCCGAGATAAGATTGCCACGCAGCCAGTCCTGCGCTTTAATCGACGGAGAGCTGAAGAGCCTGTATGCAATAGCCATATCTGCACTCCACTGTGTTTCAGAACCAACATCGGCGGAAAGATCGATCAACAGGATGCCTTCGGTTGGCCCTCAGCTTGCGCCTATACCGCGTGGGCTTGAGTTAGCTTCCGCCAAGCACTTTCAGCACAACGTCATCGAGGTCCATCGGGTCGATAGAGGCTACCTTCCCGCCGCGGTCGAGAATGAAAGAGGTCGGAGGCCCATAATCCATCGGATCCATCCAGAGCCTGAGAATCTCTCCTGTGAAATCGACTGCTACTCTGAAATTCACATTTGGGCAGTTTTCGTTCAGCCACGCATTTACATAAACTCGACCCTCAGCCGCCGATGCAGAGCTCTTATATACGACGCCAATAACCTCAAGACCTTTCTCGCGGTAGTTCTCCTGCATCTGTGCGAGATCGGACATTATTTCAACGCAAACTCCGCGATTGGTTGTCAGAAACACGAGAATGTAAACTTTGCCCGGCTGAAAGGTCTCGAGAGTCCCGCCACAAACCCAGTGCACATCACGAATTGAGGGAGCTGTGTCCCCTATCCTTAGGTTGGTCATGCTTGGCGTTCCTTCATGTGTTCGAGGCGATGCGGTTATCCCGCAACGCGGATGCGGAGGCGGTCCCGCTGCCTCGCAATAGCTCTCAAGATTCGTGCCAAGCAGGCCGATTGAGCTGACGAACACTAATTCGCTGCCATTCCAGCTATGTGGGCCTAAAATACGGGATTGAGGAACAAGAACGCCTGTCACGTAACCGACAAAGGTAGCGACAATGCCGTAACTCATGACGTACCCCAACTAAATTGGCCATTTGGAATTTGCCAACGTAGATCCCTGACGCGGAAAAATGGTACTCGGCGAAGGCCTCGAAAATTACGAGCAGATCATTTGTTCTGAAGTTAGCGAAGGATCGGACGCTACTGAAAGCGGAGCTTTCTGAACGATCTACGCGGGACGGGCGCCTGTGAAGAAGCAGCTAGGGCACTTGGATCGTGCCGTGCGACGTGTTGTCACAAGTGGCGCCTTCTTCGTCGTCTAAGGGTCATGATTGCTGACCGCGTGTGCGGGGGCGAGAGCTTCGTTGCCATCACTGCCACTATCATAATGGACAGCAGAGTAGGACGTTAACCCTATGCGGGTACCAGACGCGGCATGGCGCTTGATCATCGCCGAAGACAACGCTTTGCGGCGAGTAATCACCGGTCTGGTGATGGAATACAGGCTGCTCTAGCAAAGTTGCACATGGGTAAATGAGACATCCTGTCGTTTGGTCAGATATTGCACAAAGGCCCACCATTCATTGGCCCTCAGAGGGTGACAGTCTGTTTCGACATTGTCATCACCTTTGTCGGTTACGTGACAAGCGTTCTTGTTCTCAATCCCGTATTTTACGCCCACATAGATGGAATCGCAGCGAATTATTGTTCGTCAGCTCAATCGGACCGCTTGGCACGAATCTTGTGAGCTATTGCGAGGCAGCGGGACCGCCTCCGCATCCGCGTTGCGGGATAACCGCATCGCCTCGAACACATGAAGGAACGCCACACATGGCAGCTCTGCGTCAAATTGCATTCTATGGAAAGGGCGGGATTGGCAAGTCCACTACGTCCCAAAACACGCTAGCCGCCCTCGTGGACCATGGACAGAAGATCCTCATCGTTGGCTGTGACCCTAAGGCGGACTCTACGCGCCTGATCTTGAACTCGAAGGCCCAGGATACGGTTCTTGATCTCGCAGCAACGAGAGGTTCGGTTGAAGATCTTGAACTCGAAGACGTGCTCAAGATCGGCTATAAAGGTATCAAATGCGTGGAGTCTGGCGGCCCGGAGCCAGGCGTCGGATGCGCGGGACGCGGCGTTATCACGTCGATCAACTTTCTCGAAGAGAACGGCGCCTACAACGATGTCGACTACGTGTCTTATGACGTGCTCGGTGACGTTGTGTGCGGCGGCTTCGCGATGCCGATCCGTGAAAACAAAGCTCAGGAAATCTACATCGTCATGTCCGGCGAAATGATGGCACTTTATGCCGCCAACAATATCGCCAGGGGCATCCTGAAATACGCTGCAGGCGGCAGCGTACGCCTGGGTGGCCTCATTTGTAACGAGCGTCAGACCGACCGTGAACTCGACCTAGCCGAAGCGCTGGCTGCCAAACTCAATTCTAAGCTGATCCACTTCGTGCCACGCGACAACATTGTCCAACATGCCGAGCTTAGAAAGATGACGGTAATCCAATATGCGCCGGACTCTCAGCAAGCGGCCGAGTACCGGACACTTGCCCAAAGAATACATGACAATTCTGGCAAAGGCACCATCCCCACCCCCATCACCATGGAAGAACTTGAGGACATGCTTCTCGATTTCGGGATCATGAAGACCGACGAACAGATGCTTGCCGAACTTCAAGCCAGGGATGCCAAGTTGAAAGCTGCCCAGTGATCACACTGACACGAGCACGCAGCGACACGCAAAGCGCCCGCCATCCCGCGAGGGAGGTTTCATCCGGAATTTGTAAGGGGTAGGGTCAATGAGCCTCAAATACGACAATGACAGTGACTTCCATGCGAAGCTTATATCAGACGTGCTGTCGCAATATCCGGGCAAAGCAGCGAAGCGACGTAGTAAACATCTTAGCGTGGCAATGAGCGAAAAGGGCGCCGGCGAGGACCCAAACGCAATTAGCGAGTGCGAGGTAAAGTCGAACATCAAGTCTGTTCCTGGCGTGATGACGATCCGCGGATGCGCCTATGCCGGTTCAAAGGGCGTTGTCTGGGGACCGATCAAGGATATGGTTCACATTTCACACGGGCCTGTGGGCTGTGGTCAATATTCCTGGTCGCAACGTCGCAACTATTACGTCGGTCTGACAGGTATCGACACTTTCGTGACCATGCAATTTACCTCCGATTTCCAGGAGAAGGACATCGTTTTTGGCGGTGACAAGAAACTTGAAAAGGTCATCGACGAGATTGCTGAACTTTTCCCGTTAAGCAATGGCATCAGCCTGCAGTCCGAATGTCCGATCGGTCTGATTGGCGATGACATTGAGGCGGTGGCGCGAAAAAAGGCCAAAGAACACACGACGACCGTCGTGCCGGTGCGCTGCGAAGGCTTCCGTGGTGTGTCGCAATCGCTTGGCCACCACATCGCGAACGATGCAATTCGAGATTGGGTCTTCGACAAGAAAGACTTAAAATTCGAGGCGGGTCCCTACGACGTAAATGTCATAGGCGACTATAACATTGGCGGCGATGCATGGGCATCGCGCATCCTGCTCGAAGAGATCGGACTGCGCGTGGTCGGCAACTGGTCGGGAGATGCAACTCTCGCCGAAGTGGAGCGCGCGCCTCGAGCTACGCTCAACCTCATTCACTGCTATCGGTCGATGAATTACATCTCCAGGCACATGGAGGAAAAATATGGCATTCCATGGATGGAGTATAATTTCTTTGGCCCATTCCAGATCGAAGCCTCGCTGCGCAACATAGCCAAGCATTTCGGTTCGGAGATCGAAGATAGAACCGAAAAAGTCATCGCCAAATACCGACCCTTCGTCTCGGCTGTGGTCGACAAGTATTGGCCGCGCCTCTTTGGCAAACGGGTGATGCTCTACATCGGCGGACTGCGTCCTCGTCACGTCATCACCGCCTATGAGGACCTCGGAATGGAAATCGTAGGAACCGGCTACGAATTTGGTCACGGCGACGACTATCAGCGCACCAGCCACTACGTAAAGGAAGGCACGCTCATCTACGACGACGTGACTAGCTATGAACTAGAGAAATTCATCGAGGGAATTCGGCCGGATCTCGTCGGGTCGGGCATCAAGGAAAAATACCCGGTGCAGAAAATGGGCATTCCGTTCCGTCAGATGCACTCGTGGGACTATTCTGGTCCGTATCACGGCTATGACGGTTTCTCGATTTTCGCCCGGGACATGGACATGGCCATCAACAATCCCGTTTGGGGTCTTTACCATGCGCCCTGGAAGAATGACCGCGCTTTGGCGGGAGTGGCCCTAGCATGAGAACCTAGAATTTCTCGAAGAAACCGCGGAGGCCTTACCCGGATCGAAGGTCTCTGTACCTCCTCCATGTCGCTGCCAGATCGAAAGAGGTGACCCTATGCCGCAATCAGCCGAGAAAGCTCTCGACCATGCGCCTTTGTTCTGCGAGCCGGAATATAGGCAAATGTTAGCCGAGAAAAAGCTGAAATTCGAACGCCCACACCCGGATCAGGTCGTGTCAGACCAGCGCGAATTCACGAAGACCTGGGAATACCGAGAGAAAAACTTGGCCCGCCAAGCCCTTGTCGTCAATCCAGCCAAAGCCTGTCAGCCACTCGGCGCGGTTTTCGCAGCGGCGGGATTCGAGCGAACGATGTCATTCGTCCATGGCAGCCAAGGTTGCGTTGCCTACTACAGATCGCACCTATCACGCCATTTCAAGGAACCGTCATCGGTGGTCTCGTCATCGATGACAGAAGACGCGGCTGTATTTGGCGGCCTGAAAAATATGGTCGACGGTCTCGCCAACACATACAAGCTCTATAACCCGAAGATGATCGCGGTGTCGACCACATGCATGGCAGAGGTCATCGGAGATGACCTGCATGGTTTCATCGAAAATGCCAAAAGCGAAGGTTCGGTCCCGCGCGATTTCGATGTCCCCTTCGCCCACACACCAGCCTTTGTCGGCAGCCATGTCGATGGCTACGACAGCATGGTAAAAGGTGTGCTGGAGAATTTCTGGAGGGGCACCGCGCGAAGTGAAGCGACCGCTTCTATCAACATCATTCCTGGATTTGATGGCTTCTGCGTTGGGAACAATCGCGAATTAAAACGCCTGCTCAATTTGATGCAAGTGAATTACATCTTCATCCAGGACGCATCAGATCAGTTCGATACCCCCTCCGATGGTAACTTTCGGATGTATGACGGGGGGACCAAAATCAATGACGTGAAGGCGGCGTTGAACGCGGAGGGGACGTTGTCCCTACAATATTACAACACTCGCAAGACACTAGATTACTGCAGAGATGTTGGACAAGCGACGATCTCCTTCCGCTACCCTTTGGGCGTCGAAGCTACCGACGAGCTCCTGATGGCGATATCTGGGATTTCCAGGAGAGAAATTCCCGAGACGATCCGCCTGGAGCGCGGGCGACTCATCGACGCGATGGCCGATAGCCAAGGTTGGCTGTACGGAAAAAAATACGCGATCTACGGCGATCCAGATTTCGTTTATGGGATGGCGCGCTTCATCATGGAGACCGGGGGCGAACCAATCCACTGCCTGGCCACAAACGGCACCTCAGCTTGGGAGAACGAGATGAAGGAACTGCTCGCATCGTCGCCATTCGGGAAGAATGCACAGGTTTGGCCGGGCAAAGACCTCTGGGCAATGCGCTCGCTACTTTTCACCGAGCCGGTGGATCTCCTGATCGGAAATTCTTATGGGAAGTATCTCGAACGGGACACCGGTACCCCACTGGTTCGGCTGATGTTCCCAATTTTCGACCGGCACCATCATCATCGATTCCCCCTCATGGGCTACCAAGGCGGACTGCGCCTTCTAACGGCGATCCTCGACAAGATCTTCGACAACCTCGATCGCGAAACGATGCACGCAGGTGTGACAGACTATTCGTATGACCTCACTCGCTAAGAGCGGCGGCCGGTCAGGCGGCCTATCTCTCAACCAGATATGAAGGCAGACGAATGTCCTCGCTCACCGCCGTAATCAAAGATGCCTTCCACGAGCTAGCGAGTGAAAGGAGCGGCAGCAAGGGTCCTAAGGAGCGCCGAAGGAATTGCGCGGGGCCAATGGCTCCGGGAACGGCCGTCGGCGGTTGCGCTTTCGACGGCGCCAAGGTCGCACTGCAGCCGATCACCGATGTCGCACATCTGATCCACGGGCCGCTCGCCTGCGAGGGAAATTCGTGGGACAACCGTGGCGCTGCCTCGTCAGGCCCAACACTTTGGCGCACGAGCTTCACGACTGATCTTACGGAAATCGACATCGTAATGGGACACAGTGAACGGAAGCTCTTTAAAGCGATCCGGGAAATCAAGGATGGGTATGCGCCCGCTGCAATCTTCGTCTATTCAACCTGCGTTACTGCGATGATCGGCGACGACATCGACGTTGTTTGCAAGCGAGCGACGGACGAATTTGCCTTGCCGGTGGTGCCGGTCAATGCGCCAGGTTTTGTCGGATCTAAAAACCTCGGCAACAAGCTAGCGGGCGAGGCGCTGCTCAAGCATGTCATAGGTACCGTGGAGCCTGATGAACCAGGCCTTTGCGACATCAACATACTCGGCGAATTTAACCTCTCGGGTGAATTCTGGCAGGTGAAGCCGCTCTTGGATAAGCTTGGCATCCGCGTCCGCGCGTGTATTCCAGGAGACGCGCGATATCTGCAAGTCGCCTCCGCCCACCGCTCACGCGCAGCGATGACAGTGTGTTCGACAGCGTTCGTTGCTTTGGCACGTAAGATGCAGGAACGCTGGGACATTCCATTTTTCGAGGGCTCCTTCTATGGCATTTCCGGCACCTCGGAGGCGCTCCGGCGGATCGCCGATCTGCTTGTAATGAAGGGTGCTGACCCCTCGCTTTTGCAGCGCACGGAAATCCTTGTAGCGAAGGAAGAGGAAAAGGTGTGGAAGAGGCTAGAAGCGTACCGACCTCGCCTTGAGGGCAAGCGCGTACTTCTAAATACAGGCGGCGTGAAATCCTGGTCGGTCGTCCATGCCCTGATGGAGATCGGCATGGAGATCGTCGGCACATCAGTCAAGAAATCGACGCTCGAAGATAGGGAGCGAGTGAAACAGACCCTGAAGGAGGAGAACCTCCTGTTCGAGACGATGTCGCCGCGCGAGCTTTTCTCGCTTCTACTCGAGAGAAAGGCCGACATCATGCTGTCGGGCGGACGCACCCAGTATATAGCGCTAAAGGCAAAACTGCCCTGGCTCGACATCAACCAGGAGCGTCATCACGCTTACGCTGGCTATGAGGGAATGGTGCAACTTGCCCGACAAATTGACCTGGCAATTCACAATCCGATTTGGCCGCAGGTGCGCGAGCCGGCGCCATGGGAGCCGGGCTTGGTCGTTGAAAAGCGAGCGAAAAGAGAAGCGTAAGCGCGTCGAACCAAAACCGCGAGATGACTCGCAAAGAATGTTGAGGTCGTACTATGGCACGCGTCGTATCTCAAACCAAGTCGGCGGCGGTCAACCCCCTGAAGTCGTCGCAGCCGCTTGGTGCTGCCTTCGCCTTTCTGGGCGTTGACGGCGCAATACCTCTGCTCCATGGCAGCCAGGGATGTACGAGCTTTGCGCTCGCACTACTCGTGAGGCATTTCAATGAAGCGATCCCGCTGCAAACGACGGCTATGAACGAAGCCGCGATAATCGTCGGCGGCGCAGATCGTCTCGAAGAGGCAATTCTCAGCCTCAAAGCCCGCACGAGGCCACGACTAATCGGAATATGCACGACCGCATCGGTAGAGGCCCGCGACGAGGATGTCGCCGGTGATGTCGAAAACATCAAGCGCAGGCGGGCGATAGAACTTATGGGGACCGAAGTGGTCGTCGCCAAAACGCCGGACTTTGACGGCGCCATAGAGGAGGGTTGGTCGAAAGCTGTTACCGCCATGATCGAGGCAATAACGCGACCTGACAAGCAGTATCGTGATCCGGGGAAGGTCGCGATCTTGCCTGGCTGCAACTTAACAGTAGCTGATATTGAACATTTGCGCGAGACGGCCGTAAGCTTCGGGCTCGACCCGGTTATTCTGCCCGACGTATCCGGAGCACTCGACGGCTCCGTCCCCGAACAATGGATGCCGGCAACGTATGGCGGCACGAAAGTGGAGGAGATCCGCGATCTCGGTACGACCATGCAGTGCATTGCAATCGGTGAGCATATGCGGCGATCGGCTGAAGCGCTGCAGAGATTAACCGGCGTGCCGTACGTGCTGTTTAGATCGCTGACGGGTCTAGAGAACGTCGATCGCTTTATTCGCGTGCTTGCCGCTGTGTCGCGAAAACAGACACCGCTCAATGTCCGCCGCAACCGAATGCAGCTGCAGGATGCCATGCTCGACGGACATTCCCATATGGCAGGCAAGAAGATCGCAATCGCCTCCGAGCCGGATCAACTCTTCCAGTTCTCCGATTTTTTTACCGCCATGGGTGCGGAAATTGCGGCCGCGGTCACCACGACCGGCACTTCGAAAGCACTCGAGATGGTACCGGCGAAGACCGTCAAAGTCGGCGATCTCGGTGATCTGGAAAGTCTCGGCGCAACGGCCGATCTTATCGTCACACACTCGCACGGCCGAGAAGCTGCCAAGCGTCTCGGCGTTCCGCTGATGCGGGTTGGTTTGCCCATGTTCGACCGCGTCGGCAGCCAGCACAAGCTTACAATATTATACCGGGGAACCCGCGACATGATCTTTGACCTCGCGAACATCATTCAGGCTAACCGCCCTCCGAACACTTGGCCGACTTGACCCAACCGACACGCGGGAATCGCAAAATGAGATCAATTCGTCGCCTCTCGCTCTTCAATGGCAGATTCTATCAACAGCGGCCGAAACGGCAGGTGGGCGCTTTGAGAAGAGCCCACGCAAGATGTGAAGGGACTGAATGCGGAGTTAGAATCGGCCGGATTCTTTGTCATCTACGACGCGACACGCAACGCGTGTCGGCGGGCAATCGGCGGGCCTTCGGCGGAAACATTTATCATCGACAGAACTCGCTAAATCGGAGGAATCTATGACAAGCGCATTCGTGGCTCGCGACGGATCCCGATGGATGCCGGAATATTTAGATTCGATCAACCCTGCGATGTGCATCGGCTGCGGTCGCTGCTTCAAGGTCTGCTCTCGCGAGGTCATGCATCCCTACGGCATCGACGAGGCAGGCGAAATGCTCGGTGTCTGTGATGGCGAGGACGACTTTAATGGTGAGCTCAGTCGCGTGATCATGGTCATTGATTATCCCGGCCGCTGTATCGGCTGCGGAGCGTGTGCGCGCGTCTGTCCCAAGAACTGCCAGACTCATGTCGCCGTTGATCATCGTGCGGTGCACGGATCTTGATTCCATTCGGAGCGATAGAAGCCGCCGGCGCTATTCACAGTGCGGGACAATTGCATCGGTTCAAGACGTGGAGAAGGCGGCATGGCAACTTAGCATGCAAGCAAATCCAGCCATGCGATGCGAAGCTCTTTCTGGGCATCCAGTCTTCCATTCGGAGGCAATGATCACAGGAAACACCAGGTCGAAAGTCGAACGATCTGAAGAGAGGAGGCATTGAACTGTGCATTTAGCCGCGACGACAGCCTTCCCGTTACATCCTTGGGCGGCCGAAGCGGGCTTCGGATTTGAAAACAAGATCCAACCACGAGCTTCTAAATGAGGATCCTTATGAGAGCATTAGATATCTCTGTCGTTGGAGCAACCGGGGTGGTTGGAACGGCCCTGATCAAGTTATTGGAAAAAAGCGAGATTGCGGTCGATCGACTGAGGCTGTTCGCCTCCAGTTCGGGTGCGCGTCAACTCAAGTTTCGAGACCAAACATACTTAGTTGAGGCACTACGCGACATTCGCAATATCGATGATACCAAAACCGACATTGCATTCTTCTCTGCAGGCGGCGACGTAAGCGCCGTATGGGGACCTCGGTTCGCATCCCAAGGAGCCTTGGTGATTGATAACTCGAATGCTTTTCGAATGAGCCCTGACGTACCCCTCATCGTACCACAAGTTAACGCCTGTTCACTTACGGTTCGTCCACCGTCTGGAATAGTAGCAAATCCAAATTGCTCCACGATACAGCTGGTTCGGGCACTACGACCGTTGATAGCGACGTTCGGCGTTAACCAGGTTCTTTTGACTACTTATCAAGCCGCCTCAGGAGTTGGCCGGCGCGGGATTAACGAGCTAGAAGACGGTGCCGAAGCCTGGCTCAAGGGGAGCACGCGGCCCGCTGCGGAGAGCTTCCCTGTCTCTCTTGCATTCAATGTCATACCGCAGATCGGAGAGATTTCCAGCGAAGGCGTGGCTCTCGAGGAACGCAAGCTGGTTCAAGAGTCACGGAAGATCTTCGGTATGCCTCGTCTGCAGTTAACCGCCACCTGCGTTAGAGTGCCGGTAAAGACGTGTCATTCCGAGGCGGTATACGTCGAGTTCGACGATCATGTTCGACTAGAACAGGTCCATGAGCTCCTGGCAAATGAACCAGGTGTTCGACTTTATGCTGACGAAATTCGCGACGGATATCCAACGCCGCGCTTTCTGGGAGACCCTGCATATGTTCACGTCGGTCGAGTCCGAGTTAATCCAGAGAATCCGCGCGGGCTGTGGATGTGGGTTGTAGCCGACAACGTTCAGGTCGGAGCCGCACTCAACGCACTCCTCATCGCACAGCTTGTGATCGCCAATAACTTGATGGATGAAACATGAAGACGACTATTGTCAAATTCGGCGGTTCGAGTTTTCGAGATCCTTGTGACTACGCTCGAGTTGCTCAGCATTTAGCTAAGCTGCGGGCTGCAGGCGGAACCAAGATTATCGCCGTGGTCAGCGCAATGTATGGTATAACCGACAAGCTGAAAGCAACCATGCTTGGCGTCAACAGGGAAGCATCACCATCGAATCTCGATGCGGCACTTGCCACGGGCGAGATGCTAAGTGCCTGCATGTTGGAAGCTGCGGTCAGTCGCCTTGGGATTCCCGTGACGTCGTTGAACGGCTATGTCCTAGGGATACGCACAAATTCAGACTTCGGTCGGGCTTCAGTAGAAAGCGTCGATCCTCAGCCAATCAGGGCTGCACTTCAGGAGCATGACATTGTCATTGCCACGGGTGGTCAGGCAATTGATCAATTGGGCAGACTAACGTTTCTCGGCAGAAACAGCTCCGACCTGACAGCCGTCGTGATCGCAGCTATGTTAGGAGAGCAAGCTTGCGAAATATATTCAGATGTTAAGGGCGTCTACACCGCAGATCCTCATCTTGTACCAGGGGCACGATTAATCCCGAAGATTGGGTATTGGACGATTGCGCAGATGTCGCGGCAAGGCGCAAAGGTGCTGCACCATAGGGCAGTGGATTATGCTAAAAAGCACGCAGTCGCCATAGTTTGCAAAGCACTGACTAGTGACGGAGCGGAGACGGGCACGATCATCACAGGCCACGGATACTCCGGTTCCGTGACAGTAGCACGCGACGCAGCAGTATTAGCTGTCGCGAGTGACGCAGAATGCGACACTCTCCTTGTGCTTCTTGATCAACACGACATTAGCTCAATATTCTTTGAAGTGGACGGCAGGCCTTGCCTTTGCATCATAACCGACATCGATTTTGCGATGCGCCTTGTCGCATCGGCAGGCACGCGCGCGGTCGCCATCGGATCAAGGGTCGTGGTGACCGAGCTTAATGGCGCGATGTCGCGCGTCCACCTTCACGTTGACTACGAGAGCGCCTTGGCACATGCACAAAACATCCACGAACAGATGTATCCTGCAGCCATTCGCGATCTTGTGATAGAGAACGACTAAACAGCGCCACAGGCGACGCCCGAATGGAGGCGGCGGCGAAGTCGCTTGATCTGGCCATCGGGCCGGGGATGCTTCGACTTGGTAGCCGGGTGATCGCTAGCGACGATCGCCTGTTCCACCGCCCTGATAACCTCGGCACATCGTCGACTTCAACATGCAGCCTTCATCGCAGGGACAGGGCGCGGACAGACGCGATCGTTAACTTCGAAAACGTCATTGTCGAATGCAGGTTCTGAATCGCCGCTTTCCAGTTGGTAGACGAGGACAGTGCAAAGCGGCTGAAATCAACCCTTCGCCTTGCAGTGCGCCAGCACCTCGTCCTCGTGCTCCAACGCGCGCTTGATGCCCTTGCGCCGGCCGCTGGTTGCCAGACTCATCGCGCAGGTACCTCGCATGCTCGGGCCATTGATGCGGCCAGCGGCAGTCCGCGCCGCGGTGCCATATGACTAACGGCCCTTGATGACATCGCGGTCGGTCTTCAGCGCGCCTCCTAGTCTCCGACTTGTTTGATGTCCAGATGTCGTGGAAGTCTCGTCGCCAATGAGCCCAGCAGGCGGCCTCCTTAAAGCGAGATGTTCCCTTTTCTCCAGGCGCGTATAGCTTGCCATATCCTTTGTAGCCGTCAGCCTGAAGGATGCCGCTTGATTGCTTGAGGTGGCGGTGGACGTGCTCTTCTTTCCAGTCAGGAGCAAAATAGTAGACTGCACCGGGCGGGGAACTGCCTGCCCATGGACGCTGATCGCGGACATACGTCCAGATCCTGCCCTTCTTCACACCCTTGCCCAACCCCTTATCCCGCAGCGAGCGATCCAGCACTCGGATCGGGGTGTCGTCGGCATGAAGGAGGTCACTTGCCATAATCGCCGTTTCGATCCGCTCGATGAGAGGCTGAAGCACCTGCATGGCGCGACCACACCAATCAGCCATCGGCTGTCGGGAATGTCGGCGCCCATGCCGGCGAAGATCTCGTTCAGACGGTACAGTGGCAAATGGTCGTCGAACTTCGAGACCAGAATGTACGCCAAGAGGCCAGCGCCGGCCATGCTGCCCGGTATCGGGCGGCTGGGTGCTGCCACCTGCACCATTTTCTCGCAGCAGCGGCAGGACTTCTTCAGTCGAGCAACCTTGATGACTTTCATCTGCGCGGCGATCATGTCGAGGATTTCGCTGACGTCCTCACCGACAAGACGCAATTCACCTCCGCATTCCGGGCAGCAGGAGCCAGGATCGAGCTCTCGGCGCTCGCGAACCGCCTTGTCCGAGACGCGTGGGCGCCGGCGCATGATCTTTTCAGAGGTATCCGCCAAGGGAACAACAGACGCCGCCTCATCAACTTCATCGATTGGGGCAGTAATGGCCTCAGCGGCGGCGATCAACAGATCCTCAAGCGCCAGTTCCAACTGCTCGATTTCACGCTCAATCTTTTCAGACGACTTGCCGAAGACCTGTTTCTTCAGCTTGGCAATGCGCAGCCGCAGCGTTTGGATTAACTGATCATGCGCTTGCAATGTGGCCGACATCTTCGCGTTTTCCGCCTGCAAAGCGGCAATCATTGCCTTGAGAAAGGCTGGATCGTCCGGAAGATTTGTCGTCGCGCTAGACATGATCCTGACTACCACGAGCCAGGATAAATTTCTATAAAAACCAGTGGTTTCAGTGGGATAAAATCACCCGACACGGGCCGGTGGCGCACCCCAATCAGGACGACGCCAATCGATCCCTTCCCACAACATCGCCAGTTGGGCCGACGTCAGCCGGGCAGTCCCGTCGGATGCCGAAGGCCAAGGAAACCGCCCCTTCTGCAAGATCTTGTAATACAGGCAGAAGCCCTGGCCATCAAAATACAGCAGCTTCAAACGATCGCCACGCTTGCCGCGAAAGGCGAAGACCGCGCCGCCAGTCGGCTTCTGACGCAAAACATCCTGCGCAAGCGCGGCAAGGCCTTCTACTCCCTTGCGCATGTCCGTGATCCCGCACGCAAGATACACCCGAACGCCGGTCCCAGGCCCAATCATGCTGCTTCCACTGCCCGGATAATCTGCGTCAGGACATCGGGAGCCACAGAACTCTCGAAACGAAGCGTGCGGCCGCAGATCAATCGTAGCTCGATCATCCGGAGCAGCTCTCCCTCAATTCAGGGGCATCGGTCTGCACGGCATTCAGATCGACGGGAATGAACAATGCATTCGAAGACACCGGGAGCAGCCCCTTCTTCTTGAGCTCGCTACGCCAGGCGTATATCTGCTGCCGCGTTACATCATGACGATGAGCAATCTCTGTGATCGTGGCTCCAGAAACCCCAACCGCCGTAACAATCGCGAGCTTGTCCTCGTTGCTCCACCGACGTCGGCGTTCTTGCCCAAGAATTTCTACGCGCATCGCAACCTCGCCTAAGACACGTCGCTAACGACGTCGTTAAACACGTGTCTTAGGCCATCAAGATCTCAGGCGGCAGGCGGTGCCAATCGGGCGGTTACGCCCAAAATAGACATGGCGGACTTGGCCAGCGCAAGCACCGCGGGCGTGATCCAAACTCACCCACCGGCTAGCTTCATAGAGTCGCGCCGCTTAGGGCCGGATGCTTCGATCCAGGTCGAAGCATGACAGCGTTAGAAGCCGGCGACCTTGGCGAGCGCCCGCTTCTCGCGTCGGCGCTGGACCGAAGAGGCAATGTTCATCGCCTCCCGGTATTTCGCAACCGTGCGGCGGGCGAGATCGACGCCGCCCTTCTTCAGCATCTCGACGATATCGTCATCGGAAAGCACCGCCTCCGGGCTCTCCTGCAGGATCAGCGCACGGATCTTGTGACGCACGGCCTCGGCCGAATGGCTGTCGCCGCCGGCGACGGCGCTGATCGAGACGGTGAAGAAATATTTGAGTTCGAAGAGGCCGCGCGGCGTCAGCATATATTTATTCGACGTGACGCGGCTGACGGTGGATTCATGCATCTTGATCGCCTCGGCGACCATTTTCAGGTTCAGCGGGCGCAGGTGGTCGACGCCGTGCAGCAGGAAGGCGTCCTGCTGGCGGACGATTTCGCTTGCCACCTTCATGATGGTTTTTGCCCGCTGGTCGAGGCTGCGCGTCAGCCAGTTGGCGCTCTGCAGGCAATCGGAGAGGAAGGCGTGGTCCTCGCCGTTCTTCGTCACACGGGAAAAATAGGACTGGTTGACCAGCACGCGCGGCAGCGTATCCGGATTGAGCTCGACCAGCCAGCCGCCGTCCGAGGCGGGCCTGACGACTACATCCGGCGTGATTGCTTCGGAAACACCCGCTTCGAAGCCGCTGCCGGGCTTGGGATTGAGCTGACGGATCTCGCCGAGCATGTCGAGAAGATCCTCCTCGTCGACGCCGCAAAGCCGCTTCAGCGTGGCAAAATCACGCCGGGCGAGCAGTTCGAGGTTTTCGACCAGAGCCTGCATGGCCGGGTCGTACCGGTCCTTCTGCCTGAGCTGGATCGCCAGGCATTCGGCGAGGCTGCGGGCGAAAACACCTGTCGGATCAAGGCTCTGCAGGGTGGCGAGCACGCGCTCGGCCTGTGCGAGGCTCGTGCCCAGCCTCTCGCCCGCCTCGACGATATCGGCCTGCAGATAACCGCAGTCGTCGAGCTGATCGACGAAATTCTGCGCGATCAGACGGTCGGCCATGTCAGGCAGGACGAAGGGGATCTGCTGGGCGAGATGATCGCGCAGCGACACCTGGCCGGCGACGAAATCGTCGAGATCGTAGTCGGCGCCCTCGTCGCTGCCCGGCATCGACTTCCACTGGCTGACGAGTTCCGGCGCATCGAGGCGCTGCGGGGCAACGTCATCAGGAAAGACATTGGTGTAATTGGCGTCCAGTTCGTCGTTCAGCCGGCTCGTGCTGGCGCTGCCGCCATTGTCATACCAGTCGCTGGAAAGCGCCTCGGTCCGGTTGTCGTAACCGTCATCCGACCCGGCATCCTCCGGCTGATGAGCATATTCTCCATCTTCGCTTTCGCCACGTTCTCCGACCGCCTCGCCGTCATTCGACGGAAATTCAAGCAGCGGGTTCTTCTCCACTTCCAGGGCGATAAACTGGTTGAGTTCGAAATGAGTCATCTGCAGCAACTGGATGGATTGCATCAGTTGCGGTGTCATCACCAGGGACTGGGTCTGGCGCAGGAAAAGATTGGCGGACAGTTTCATGACGAAGTTCCACTTAATTCTCGGGTCCATGCCTGATCATGACCTCAGGCACGGAGATCGATGCCTTCACGTGAAATTGGCACGTGCTTGGCATCATGAACCACTTGGGGCAACTTGGGCGCCCCGGCGCCAATAGCTTTCAAGAAAGCCTGCCAAATCATCGATTGAATTGCGAAAAAGAATATTCTTAATTTTAGTTATTTCGGCGAGCAGTGAACTTGGTTAGGAAAGTGCATTTGTCGCGGAGCCGACGACGGTGCAGATTGTCGCAATTGTCCATATTCCTTTCGTGTTTGGTCTCAGTTGTGAGGTTTAGGGTTCTCGTTGATCGGTTTCGTCCTCGGCGAGGATCCGCCAGGCGGCGCCTTGAAGGTCGTCATACTGGCCGCTCGTCAGCGACCAAAGGAATGCCAGGAGTCCCATTCCTCCCATCAGTAGCGCGATCGGTATGAGATAGATCAACATGTTCATGCGGCTTCGACCTCCGCACTCCTGCCGATCCGCCCTCGAATTTGCATATCCCGACGCTTGCCGAAGGCGTTCAGGCGCAGGGCGTTCGTCACGACGATGATCGAAGAAGTCGACATTGCCACCGCCGCTATCAGCGGCGTCGCCAATCCGGCAATGGCGATCGGCACCGCCAGAACGTTGTAACCGATGGCGAGAGCGAAGTTCTGCCGGATGAGGCTGGCGGATCGTCGCGCAACGGCGATCGCTTCCGGAACAGCGTCAAGGCGATCATTGAAGAAAACCAGATCAGCCGCCTGTCTGCCGATATCGGAGGCCGTGGCCGGCGCCATCGAGACATGCGCGGCAGCAAGTGCCGGGGCGTCGTTGATCCCGTCGCCAACCATGAGCACGCGACGACCTTCGCCATTCAGCCTCTGGCATTCCTCGACCTTCTGTTTAGGCGTCAGAGAGCCCAAAGCCCTGTCGATACCCAGGACATGCGCCGTATTGTCGACGACGGTCTGCCTGTCTCCGGACACGATCAGCGTTTCAAGGCCGGCTGCTTCGAGCCGGTCGATGGCCTCGCAGGCACCTGGACGAAGCGTGTCATCGAAGAAGAAGCGGGCAAGATCGACGCCATTCTTCGACAGGACCACTTCCGAGAACGGACTGTCGGCGGTGCGGGGCACGACGCTGGTTCCGCAGGCAAACACCGCGTTGCCCAATCGATAGACATCTGCTCCATTCCTGGCTTCCAGTCCCCCGCCTCGGATTTCCGTGACGAGGTAGAAGACCATGAGGTCGGTTTCGGTATCCCGTACCAGGGCCCGAGAAAGAGGATGCCGTGAATGCGCTGCCAATCCACGAGCGATCACGGTGGCGCTCTCGTCCATGGCGTCCACTCTGACAAGGCGCGAACTGCCGATCGTCAAGGTGCCTGTCTTGTCAAAGGCCACGGTGTCGGTCTCGGCCAGTCTTTCGAGCGCTGAGCCGTCCTTCACCATGATGCCCTTCCGGAAAAGTTCGCCCGCGGCGACGATCTGGACCACGGGTACGGCAAGACCCAATGCGCATGGGCAGGTAATGATCAGCACCGCAACGGCGACCAGCATGGCCTGTTTCCAGTCTCCGCCCTGGAGGCCCCAGGCAAGGAAGGAGACCAGCGCCAGCAGATGCACGACCGGAGAATAGAGCGTCGCAGCGCGATCGGCGATCCTGCGATAGCGAGCTCTACCGCCCTCGGCGGCTTCCATGAGGCCGATGATCTCCGAGAGAAGCGAATCCTTGGCAATTCTTGTCGCCCGCAGCACGAGGGAGCCGGTCAGATTCATCGCCCCGGAACTCACTTCGCTGTTGCTGGCGACGGCGACCGGGCTGCTCTCGCCGGTGACGATGGAGAGGTCCACGTCGCTCTCTCCGCTGACGACGATGCCATCGACGGGAACCCGTTCGCCTGCGGCTATCGAGATTTCATCCCCCGCCGCGATTTCTTCTACCGCAATGTAGCGTCGCGACCCGTCCGGATTGATCAGTAATGCTCCGCGCGGCGCCAGTCTTGCGAGTCCGTTGATCGCCGCCCGAGCCTTTTCCCGCATGACATGATCGAGGGTTCTGCCGATCAGCAGGAAGAAGAGCAGCGAGACCGAAGCGTCGAACCAGGCATGCTCGCCGTGATGGACGGTCTCCCACAATGAAACGGCATAGGAGAGCGTCACGGCGAGCGAAATCGGAACGTCCATGTTGGTGCGCCAGTGCCGCAGCGCATTCCAGGCCGATCTGAAGAAGAAGCGCCCCGCATAAACCAGCGCGGGCGCTGCTATCATCGCCGAGATCCAATGAAACATGTCGCGCGTCGCAGCATCTGCGCCCGACCAGACCGATACCGAGAGCAACATGATGTTGGCGGCCGCAAAACCGGACACGCCGATCGCGAGGAGAAGTTGATTTCTGGTCTTGTCGTTCTCGGGAGCTGAGGGCGTGAAGAGATGCGCGCGATATCCGGCCGAGTTGATCGCTGCCAGGATCTTGGACGGATCGGTTGCGCCCGTCTCGATCTCCTCCTGGTAGACGCAGCTCACCCTTCGGGCCGTGAGATTGACTCGTGCTGTCTTGACGAAGGGAAGCGCCAACAACGCCCTTTCGATGGTCGAAATGCAGCCACCGCAGTGGGCGTCGGGAACGCTCAGGTCCAGCTGGCGCAATCCTTCGCCGAGCGGCTGGCTGGCAAGGCGGACCTCTTCGGCATTGAGTGATGTCGTGCTGAGGGCAAGCACGCTTTCCGCGTCCATGGTACAGCAGTTCATTGGCCTGACTCCGCGGTATCGATGCGTTTTGCCTCATGCATGACGACAACGCCGCCGTTTCGCGAGGTGGCCTCGACGATCCAGTCACCGTCGGCGAGATCATGCTCCGCTTCGAACCGCCCCGCGGCTGTCTTCCTGAGCGTAAGGAGGAAGTCCTCGTGGTCTCCGACCGGACGTTTGAAATTGAGAATGACGTCGTCGACGATCGCAGGCGATCCGCTCTTGTCGTGAATATCGTAGCGGATCTCGTGCCCCGTTATGGAGAGGCTGCCCTCGATGCCGGAAGCGGCCATTGCCTTCATCGCCGCCGCTTTGCGGTTGAACTCCTGACTGGCGACATAGGTGTTTTCCACGACCAGACCGCTCCAGCTGGAAGAGGCATAGAAGGCCATGGTGACGTTTACCGCGATCACCACGCCAAAGAATGTCGAGGTCGAAAGCAGCATGTGCAGGCCTGTAAAACCTTGAGCGGAGGTCTTCATTTGATGTCTCCCGGTGCATTGAACGCCGCGCGGTAGGTTGCCCGATCGGCATGTTCGGTATCTTCGATAACGAACAGAAATTCATTGGTCGCGGCTCCGGTAGGCTTGCGCGTAACGAAGATCTTCAGCGTCGTGGCCGCGTCGGGCTCGGCATGTACTGTAAAGCTGCGGGCGTCTTCCTTGCCTACCTCGGGAATACGCATCGTCGCCCCCTCCAGCCCGACCAGGCTTATGTTCACATCCCTGGGCTTCGGCACCATGTTCAGGATACGAAGCGTGTAACCGTTCCGCAGCGAGCCGTCGCTTTCCAGAACATACTGGGGGTTTCGGTCGTGAACGACGTTGAGTTCAAGGCGCTCCCGAAAGGTGAGATGGACGAGCATGGCCACGCCGACCGCCGCCCAGGCGATTGCGTAAAACACGGTTCTCGGACGAAAGATGATGCGCCAGTTGAAGTGCCGGATCGCCGGAACGAAAGTCCCATCATCGTTTCTAACCCTTGACGGCTGAACGGCTGTTCGCCCTACCCTGGTGGCAAGCGACATGTTGCTCGAGTATTCGCTCAGCGTGGCGTAGGCGATCAGGCCGCGAGGCTTCCCGCGCTTCTCCATACGACCGTCGCAGGCGTCGATGCAAAGCGCGCATGTGATGCACTCCATCTGCTGCCCGTTGCGAATGTCAATTCCCATCGGACACACGGCCACGCAGGCATTGCAATCGACGCAATCCCCGACCGGGATGCCCTTGGCTCGAGCGCTCTTGGGGTACCGCGACCGCTGCTCGCCCCTCCAGGCATTGTAGGTGACGACGAGAGAATTTTCGTCGAGCATCGCACCCTGGATGCGTGGCCAAGGGCACATATAGGTGCACACCTGCTCTCGCATGAGACCGCCGAGCACATAGGTGGTTGCAGCAAGGATGGCGACGGTCGTGTAGGCGGTTGCAGGAGCGTGGCCGGTGAACAGCGAAACAAGCAGGCACGGCGCGTCGGCAAAATAAAAGATCCACGCTACCCCCGTGACTACGCTTATCAGCAGCCAGATCGAATGCTTGACGACACGCTTCCTCAGCTTGGCAAAGCTCATTGGCCTAGCGTCGAGCTTCATTCGCGCGTTTCGATCGCCTTCGAGTGCACGTTCGACGACGAGAAAAAGATCAACCCAGACCGTCTGCGGACAAGCGTAGCCGCACCATGCGCGGCCAACCGCGGAAGTGACGAGAAACAGGCCGAGGCCTGCCATGACGAGGAGACCCGCTACATAGTAAAATTCCTGAGGCCAGATTTCGATGAAGAAAAAGAAGAAGCGCCGTGAGGAAAGGTCGATGAGGATTGCCTGGTCAGGCGCGTAAGGACCGCGATCCCAGCGAATCCATGGCGCGAGATAGTAGATGCCGAGCGTAACCAGCATGACGATCCACTTGAACCGACGGAATCGTCCCTCTGCACGCTTGGGAAAGACCTTCTTCCGAGGAGCGTAGAGAAGCTGCCGGTTGCGACGGGCGTTGACTGGCTCGCCACTGAGCCTTTTGATGTATCGGGATCTGGTGCGGTGCGGAGGTTCATGGGGCCTATCGGACTTCATCTGCCGTTGTCCCATCTGCTGCGCATCTGCCCTTGATGCAGATCAAGAGACAAGGCCTTCCCGCGAAAGGAAAACGCCATGGAGAGAGGGCGTGGCTTTGGGGGGCTGCGGGGGAACAAGCAACCACGCTGGAACGTCCTCGACAAGGCTATTGCAACCGGCTTGTCTGCTCGTGGTCTTTGAGGCAGGTCCAACTGATGATCGACCTGCCGCTCTTTGCTAGGTCGTCCTGATTGGAAGGTGGCGGCGTGGCCTTGCCGCGTCGTGCCATAGAGATCGAAGATTTGGTTGTCGCCGTGAGCTGTCATGGTTTTTTTCCTCACGTCCCGCCGCCAAGCGAATGCACGAAAATGGTAAGTTCCTTGACGGTCGTATCGCCGAGACGCCCTGCCCAGGCAGGCATGACGCCATGCTTGGGAGCGGCCACCTGACGGATGATCGCATCCTCGCCACGTGCCTTCAGCCAAATCGCATCGGCGAGATCTGGCGTGCCCATTTCGGCTTTTCCTTTGGCGTCGTCGCCGTGACATGCGGCACAGTTATCGACGAAGACCTGTTTTCCGGCCTCTGCGAGGCCGGGGTCCGACGGTGTATTGGTCAGTCCCCAGACGTAAGCCGCGACCTGCCTTGTCTGGAGGGGATCCAGAACATCGGCAAAGGGCGGCATCTCGGAAGCATGAGTGTCCGTATCCTCGTCGAAGCGAATTCCATGCGCGATCGTCGCCTGGATGGCATCCAGGTCTCCACCCCACAGCCAATCGTTGTCGTTGAGGTTCGGAAATCCCGGGCCGCCGCTTGCTCCCGAGCCATGGCACGGCGCGCAGTTCACCTTGAATGCAGATGCGCCGCCGGCGACCGCGAATTCGCGAAGGGCAGAATCGGAATCGATCTCGTGCACCGTCTTGGCGGCGATCAGATCATGAAGCGTCGTCTGCGATGCCTTGGCCTGATCGAGGTTCTGCTGCAGCTCGGCGCGGCTGGAATAGCCCAGCATGCCCTTCGTAGCGTCGGTAATCATCGGGATCGCGGGATATGCGATCGCATAGCCCAAGGCCCAGACGATAGTGGCGTAGAAGGTCCACACCCACCAGCGCGGCATCGGATTGTTGAGTTCGCGGATGCCGTCCCATTCATGTCCGGTCGTTTCGACGCCGCTAAATTCATCGATATGTTTTTCCGACATCTCAATCATCCTTCAAGGGAATATCGGCGGCCTCTTTCGCCGTTTGGTTGCTGCCTGGGCGAAGAGTGAACACAATCGCACCGATGAAGAATGCCGCCATTGCCAGGAGCCCCCAGCTGTCGGCAAATTGTCTCATTGCAGTGTAGGTTTCCATGGATCACCTCATCGGTAACCGGTCGCGTCGTCGTAGGTCGAGAAATCGACCAACGTTCCGAGCATCTGCAGGTAGGACACCAGGGCATCCATTTCGGTCAGCGCGGCAGGATCGCCGTCGAAATCGCCGGTCTTCGCCTTCGGATAGCGGGCAAGCAGGGCCGTCGTATCTGCGTTCGGATCGGCTTGGGCCATCATGTCGGCCTCCGCGTTCGCCAGCATGTCGTCGTTATAAGGCACGCCCACGTCCTCGTTGGCCTTCAGGTCCATTCCGACGTCCTTGACCGTCACCCTCTGCTCTTTGAGGAAGGCGTAACTCGGCATGATCGACTCCGGCACCACTGCCCGAGGATAGGCGAGATGCTGGACATGCCATTCGTTGGAGTAGCGCGCGCCGACACGGGCCAGATCCGGCCCGGTTCGTTTGGATCCCCACTGGAAAGGATGGTCGTACATCGACTCGGCCGCGAGCGAGTAATGGCCGTAGCGTTCGACCTCGTCGCGGAACGGCCTGATCATTTGGCTATGACAGAGGTAGCAGCCTTCGCGGATGTAGATGTTTCGGCCGGCCAGCTCGAGCGGCGTGTAGGGCCGCATGCCTTCCACCTTTTCAATCGTGTTCTGCAGGTAAAACAGCGGTGCGATTTCGACGATCCCGCCGATGCTCACGACGAGCAGCGAGCCGACGAGAAGAAGCGTCGCGTTCTTCTCGAGGATCTGATGTTTATCAAGTATCGATGCCATGTCTCACCTCATTCGGCAGGCTGTGCTTGCGGCACGAAAGTGGTTGGGATCGCAGCCTCGTCGCGTAGATGGCCGCGGATCGTCATGAACACGTTCCAGGCCATGACGAGACCACCCGCCAGGTAAAGCGTTCCGCCCACGGCGCGCAGCACGTAGTAGGGGAACATCGCCGCGACTGTCTCCGCGAAGGAATAGACGAGGAAGCCCTGGGAATTGTACTCGCGCCACATGAGCCCCTGCTGGATGCCGGCAACCCAAAGCACGGCGGCGTAGACAACGATCCCGAGGGTTGCGAGCCAGAAGTGCCAGTTGACCATCCGCAGGCTGTAGAGACGCTCGCGTCCCCATAGCTTCGGCGTCAGGTAGTAGATCGCCCCGAAGGTGATCATACCCACCCAGCCGAGAGCGCCGGAATGCACGTGGCCGATCGTCCATTCGGTATAGTGGCTGAGCGAATTGACGGTTTTCACCGACATCATCGGGCCTTCGAAGGTCGACATGCCATAAAAGGCAATGGCGACGATCATCATCCGGATGATGGGATCGGTGCGGATCTTGTCCCAGGCGCCCGAAAGGGTCATGAGGCCGTTGATCATGCCGCCCCAGGAGGGCATCCAGAGCATGATCGAGAAGACCATGCCGAGCGTCTGGGCCCAGTCGGGCAGTGCCGTGTAATGCAGATGATGCGGGCCGGCCCAGATGTACATGAAGATCAGCGCCCAGAAGTGGATGATCGAAAGCCGGTATGAATAGACCGGTCGGTTGGCCTGCTTCGGCACGAAATAATACATCATTCCCAGGAAGCCGGCGGTGAGGAAGAAGCCGACGGCGTTATGGCCGTACCACCATTGGGTCAGCGCGTCCTGGACACCCGAGAAGACAGAATAGCTCTTGGAGCCAAGGAACGAGGCCGGAACCGCCAGGTTGTTGACCACGTGCAGCATGGCGATGGTGATGATGAAGGCAAGGTAGAACCAGTTTGCCACATAGATGTGTGGCTCTTTGCGCTTCAGGATCGTTCCAAGATACACGGCGAGATAGGCTACCCAAACGATGGTCAGCCAGAGGTCGACGTACCACTCAGGTTCGGCATATTCACGGCCTTGAGTGATTCCAAGAACGTATCCGGTCGCAGCCATCACGATAAAAAGCTGGTAGCCCCAGAATACGAACCAAGCCAGGTTGCCGCCGAAAAGACGCGCGCGACAGGTGCGTTGCACGACGTAGAATGACGTCATGATGAGCGCATTGCCGCCAAAGGCGAAGATAACCGCCGACGTGTGCACGGGCCGCAGTCTTCCGAAATTGAGATAAGGGGCGATGTTGAGGTCAGGAAAGGCCAGTTGCAGCGCGATGATCACGCCAACCAGGAAGCCAACCACGCCCCAAAACACCGCGGCGATCAAGCCATACCGTATCACCTCGTCGAAATAGCCGGACTTATCGACGTTACGCTGTCGGCCTGCCGGCGAAAATTCAACCTTGCTGACCATCAGCACAGCCCCCATAACGAGGCAGAGGCAAAGTATGCCCATATGAACCGCAAAGAGATGATCATGCGCGAATGCGGCTAGTAGCAGCGCTAGAAACGCCGCGACCGCGATCACCATCGTTTCCGTTGTGTAATTCATGATGTCGTCCCCAGTACGCCGACGACCGCTTCGCGGCCGTCTTTCTCGCCAGGACTGTCATGAAGCCGCAAATTGCTCCTTGATCCACATCAACGAGAGGACAAAAAGACGGAACGACGCTGCGGTTATAAGTACAAAGGCTTTAATCCGCTGACACGCGCTGACTATTCCACCGTCAAGTCCACGTCCCGTCCATTGTTGCCCGTGGGCAAGCCCACTCGGAGAGCCGGCATACGGTTTCGACACGCTGAATGAAGGGTCGCTGGCCGTTGAAGGCCCAACAGGAGAGCCAAGAATTTTTTGCAAGCCTCGACCGGGATATGAGTGGTCGAATGCGACCCGAATTTTCGAATGCGGGAGCCATGTAGTTAGCCATGCGTCCACCTGAGCTCGAGCCTCGTCCTCCGATGACCTCAACTTTGATGTCGCTGTATTTCTTCTGCAGCGATCCCAGGCGAGCCAGCGCCCGCCCGCAGGGTCCGCAGGTAGTCGAAAAGAAGTCGAGGATGTATATCTTGCCGAACTGGAAGTTGGAAAGCGGTTCGCCGCGTAGCCAGTCCAGCGCTTCGATCGACGGAGCTGGAGAGCCAGCACCCAAAGTGTTTACCCCCGCTTCGTGCCAGAAATCATCGCGTTGTGACAGACATCAGGTCGAGCCGATTTGATTTCCGTCAATCTTGGGCCCGAAACATCAATAGCGACAAAAAACTAGACCGCGCCTAGCACACTCCTGAACCCCGCATCACAAATGATTGTCGGGTGAGATCGATGCCAAATCAGGATGACAACAAGGGCTTTATCCCCTCGTGATAGAGACCCTATCGGTAACAACCAACGTGCGGCAATGCGGGGTTGATTCTTCATTTCGATTAATATTCGAACCGCTCCAGCATCCTCCTCAACAGTGCATTCTGCATTTGAAGCTTGCGCGCCAACTGGTCTCGGAGAAGGCTGATCTCTTCATCAAGATTGATTGCATCGTCAGAAGCGGTAGAAACATTTGAAGACGGTCGAAGAACGACTGCACTCATTTTCGCCTTCTTGCGGCGCTTTCGCGTCTGACCTTCGCCAACACGAAAGACCCTAGGTGCGGCATGCGCGGCTGTATTAGCCTCATCGGACAAAGCCGGATCAGGCGCTTCCACGGGCCTCGCGCCATCGATATTTACGCGACCATCAACAGCGCTTGCCGTTTCTTCCGAATAATCCGGAACCGCTAGAACCGCTGCGGAATGACCGTGAGGAACTGGCTTTTTGTCAGCCGGACCGTCTGTGGCGTCCAATTCGTTATTGGCTGCTCTTTCAGTCGGCTTGGCGATAGCCAATACGTCCGGCTTCACGCCATCTGCCGAGCCGTGTTCTTGTCTCTGCTGGCGTCGCGGGGACACCAGCCGGGCAAGAAGTTTCCATGGAGACGCCATTTGTTTAACCTCGAATTCTACCCCGTGTGCAACTGCGAGAAAAAGCGTTGGCGGCAGAACGAACTGCCGCCATGATCTTGACTTCAACAAGCATGAGAATGCGGCCAGCGCTTGGCCGTCTGCTGCCGATCAACCGAGGTTGAGCCGCTTTCGTAGATCGGCATTTTCTGCACGGAGCTTCTCGGCCAGCAGCTTGCGCAGTCTCTGGTTTTCCTCTTCCAGCTGCAGAAGATCCGCAAACTCATCAACTGCAGCCACCGACGGTGCGGTCGCTGTCTGCACCGCCCTTGGAGCACGTTTGACAGGCGCACGTCTGGCACTTGTCGCACCTTCGTCAGACTTTGCTTTGCGTCCTCTCTTCTGCTTTCCGGCGGTGGCATTCGAAGCCGCTGCCGGTTGCACAGAAACGGCTACTGAAGCAGTTTCAGGCACTGCCTTCTTGGCGCGAGGTTTGCGCACTTTTTTCGGTACATCGGGCGCCGCGGCGGCCGGCGTGTCGGCATTGATCATCGTAGCGTTTTCATCGGCCATTGTGGTCTCCTGTAAAGCCGATGCATTTGTCTCCTGCCCGATCGGCAGTGTCAATAACGGTCCAGCCTGTTCTTCTCGGGCTACAAGCAACTCGCTGCTTCTTGCCTCAGGAGTTAATGACATAAATGGCATTGCCTCGTCCTGCAGATCTTGAGCAACCGACTTGAGATCTGTGTCTCCCCAAATCGAGTTCGGCTTGGAATTGAGTTTTCGCCGACCTGATTTGTACTCGACGGCAAAGCTGCGCTGTACTTTTTTCAATTTAAGAAGCCTCGGTGTCTCGGTAATTTTTCAGCGACGTCTTCAGCATCGCAACAAGCCTGCAAATAATCACTATCGCGCCGGCTGTGTCCACAACGGCCTGCGAATTTCACATGCTATCGCTCTTCAGCCCGAGTGACCTGATGCGCAGGTACAACACGATATCACAGGCCCTACGGGGTCCACTCAAATTGACGAAGCCATTTCTGCGGGAGTGGATGGCGGTTATGCGGCAGGGTTCCGCGGTGACGCGGCTGAGGCGGTTCATTTGTGAGATAAGGCGGTTGACGTGGCCGAGGTGACCTTGCCCCCAGTTTTATCCAGTTTTGAGTTCGCTCCAGCGGTTTTTGGTTGCTGTTGTTGGTTCGGTAGCGGCGGGTTGCGGTGCGGAGCCATTTCGGCTGCGCAGCACCGCATCACGTCGCGGGTTGAGTGTCTGAGCGAATTCGGCCGGTGTCAGCCAGCCAAGGCCTGAATGCGGGCGTTGATCGTTGTAATCGCTACGCCAGTTTGAAAGCGCAGACCGGGCATGAGCAAGCGACGAGAACAGAGTTTCATTCAAGAACTCGTCTCGCAGCCGCCCGTTGAAGCTTTCGATAAAAGCGTTCTGGATCGGTTTTCCAGGCG
>NZ_JABDWC010000041.1:0-31977 GCF_019685155.1 Rhizobium sp. NZLR1b | reverse complement strand
CATGATCCGCAAGGGCCAATTTTCACCCAGTGGCCAATCGCCATTTCAGCAATTCGCTTCACTCGCTGCGTAGGTGTGTCCAGCGTCAGCTGGTTCTGCGACCTTGCTAAAAATTTGCGACAGAACCCAAAATCTCTAACGTGCAGATACAAGGGGGCCGATCAGGCTGGCGACGAGCACCAGCGAGGTAATGTAGAAGCGAGTCTCGCGCTCGCTCTTGTTGCCGGTTTCGCGGATGCTCTCAACCATGACGACGCTGTTCAGGGCGGGCCACCGATGATCCTTTTGAAGCCACTCGACGTCGTGGATGACGGTGATGTCCCTCGTTTCGATGCGTCCGTGATCGCAATCGACCGTGCGATGGCGGCTGACGGTCGTGTCTTGGAAAGACTTGGATTTTTGTTCTGTGGCAAAGAGTTCGACATCATCGCGCAGGGTACCCTGATTGCCTTTGAGGGCGAAAATGTAGTCGGCCTTCTGGTCCACGACCTTCTGGGCGATGGCCCGTTGGCAGCCCATGGCGTCGATGGTCACGACGGCGCCCTCAATGGCCAGCATGTCCAGCAGCTTGGGGATGGCGACGATCTCGTTGGGCCTTGTCCGCCACCTTGACCTGACCCATCACCAGACGCTGGCGGGCGGCAAAGGCCGACACCATGTGGATGGCGTCCTTGTCTACCCCCTTCGAGCGGCGAACGGTCTTGCCATCGATGGCGACGACGCCTTCCGGAACGCCAATCAGAGAGGCGACCCAAGCCACGAAACAGCGTTGAAAATGCTCGGCATCCAGGGTGGCGAGGATATCGCCCAGATGATCATGGGCCGGCGTGCCCTCGCGAAACGGGCGGAACCGGCGCAACAGTGCGAGCTTCTTGTCGCCGAAGCGGGCGATATCGGTGATGGTTTCCGCCCCGGCGATCACCGCCAACAGACACAGCAGCAACACTTCCGCGAGCGGGTATTTCACCTTCGCGATTTGCCGGCCATCATGCAGGTCATCGAAATAGCTCAGAAAAACAACCGTCTCGGCGACTGCATCGAGATCGCAAGCCACATCGTCCATCGACTTCATCCTCCCACCAATTAGAGGATGCCGACAGATTCAGCTTTTCAGCCCATTGTCACCTGTTAATTCACCCGATTGCCCTGTCTGCATGCCCCAAGGCAGTTGGCTAGAATAGGAAATTGTTTTAAAAGACTGCAACGGCGCCGCCTGCGAAAGTGGGATCGTTCGCTGACGTTCGAGGTGCGGAGCAGGGCGTATATGGTCTCATCGGATACGGCATTATTCCGCGCGGCGGCGCTATCGTTGCCGCTGATATTCCTGGGCTCTCATTCGGCCTTGAGCCAGAATGCAAAATCCTCCGATAATCAGTGGATCATAACGCTTGGCGGATCCGTGGAATACGGTCCCTCCTATGAAGGATCGAAGCATCTTTCCTTCAGCGGCATGCCGTCTTTCGATTTTCGCCGACTTGGCGAGGCGCCTGAATACAGCGCGCCGGATGATAATATCGACTACGGGCTCTTCGATATCGGCGGCGTCGAAATCGGCCCCGTCGTCGGCCTGAGAGGTGGACGATCGGCATTCGACGAATCCGAACTGCAGGGTTTGCATTCGGTCCAGTGGAATCTGGACGCCGGCGTCTTTGCGCAGTACTGGCCGATAGAGGATCGCCTGCGTGTTCGGGCGGAAACACGTCAAGCGTTGTGGGGCGGCGACGGTGCGCTTGCAGATCTTTATCTCGATTGGTTCCAGCCCGTCGGCGATCGCTGGCTGCTGTCTGCCGGTCCGCGCCTGTCTCTGGCAAACCGCACCTATATACGCAACAATTTCGCGGTTTCCGCAGAGGAAGCCGCCAACAGTGGTCGCGTCGAGGCGTTTGACGCGAATGGCGGTCTCAAATCCATCGGATTCACGGTGGCCGCCACCTATACGCTCTCATCGGCCTGGAGCGTGCAGGCCTACGACAAATATAGCCGCCTGGTAGGCGATGCGGCCGACAGCCCGATAACCTCAAGACTTGGCTCAGCCGATCAGAACGTCATCGGTATCACGCTCAATCGCTCCTTCCAGATAGGCTTTTGAGCTTTGCGCTGCCGCTTTCTCATGCTGGCCGATATAGTCCCGCGTCACGGGAATGACGTCGTTGCGCTTGCTTAACTGGATCTGAAAAACCACCAGATCCTCGTAGCGGAATGCGGCTTCGGCGCATGCAAGGTAGAATTCCCACATGCGGCAGAAGCGTTCGTCGTAAAGTGCGGCAGCCTCTTGCCAGCGCGCCAGGAAGCGCTTTCGCCAATGTGCCAGCGTCCAGGCATAGTGCAGGCGCAGGACCTCGATATCGGTAACCTGAAGACCGGCTTTTTCAATTTCGGGAAGGATCTCCGACAGCGCGGGAATGTAGCCGCCGGGGAATATATATCTGTCGAGCCAAGGCGTGGTGAACCCGGGTGTCGCAGAGCAGCCGATCGTGTGCAAAACCATAATGCCGTCATCTTCCAGCAGATCCGCACATGTGTCGAAAAAGGCGCGATAGGATGCCAGGCCGACATGCTCGAACATGCCGACCGACACGATCCGGTCGAACCGTCCGCTCAAGCTGCGATAGTCCTGAAGGGCAAACCGGATATCCGCCTCCATCCGCTCGTGTTCGGCAAGCCGCTTCTGGGCGTAGTCATGCTGCTCTTCCGACAGGGTGATGCCGAGCACATGCCCGCGCGGCACATGCCTTGCCATATGCAGGGCCAGCCCACCCCAGCCGCAACCAATATCGAGCACGCTCTTGCCGGGCTCAAGCCGCAATTTCGCGGCGAGATGCCGCTTCTTGGCGCGCTGCGCCGCATCGAGCGACTGGTCGGGGCTGTCGAAATAGGCGCAGGAATATTGCCGGTCCCGATCGAGGAAGAGTTCGTAGAGCCGGCCATCCAGATCGTAGTGGTGGGCGACATTGGCCTTGGAGCGGGCCGGCAGATTGCGATGGCGGAAGATGCGTAGCCAGGTGCGCGCATGATCGATCAGCCGGGCGATGAGCGGATGCTTGGCGTTCTGGGCCTCACGCAGCATCATCGCCAGGAAGTCGAAAAGTGAACCATGTTCGACGAGAAAGCGGCGGTCCATGTAGAGTTCGCCGAGCCGCATATCGGCATCGATCAGGAAGGCCCATTGCGCAGCGAGATCGGCAAAGCGCACATGCACCCGCTCACCGGATGCGTCACCAAAGGAGAGCAGGCGGCCATTGGACATGGTAACGTCGAGGGAGCCGTGCGTGACGATGAGCGAAAGCGCCCGCGCCATGATCCAGTTGGTGAAAGCCGCGGCCGCAGCACCGATCCTATGGAGGATGAAGCCTTGTGCTTGCGCCATCACCGATCCTCGCCAGGATGCGCGCGGCGCAGGGCGTGCACGCTGCCAGGCTCATCGACCGCGTGCGTCGCCTCCGATGCGCCGGCGATCAGCCAGACGCCGGCAAGGATCAGGCCGCTGCCGACGATCTGGAGTGCGACGATCGGCTCGCCGAATATCAACCAGCCGCTTGCAATGATTAGGACATAGCTGATACCCGAGAGCGGGAAGGCCCGGCTGAGGTCGAGTTCGGCGAGCACCGTCATCCAGACGAAGAAGCAGACGACCTCGACGACGAGGGCTGCCAGGATCCAGTGCGAGGCAAGCGCGTCGTGCAGCAAGGTCCCCCCCTCGGCACGGTTCAACTGCATCGCGCCGAGCTTCATGAAAATCTGAAACAGCGTGTTGAGGACAGGCACGGCGAGCCATGTCAGGCGCATCGACGTCATCACTTGGCCTGCTCCGCGGAAAAAAGCGGAGAGACCAGCCGCAGCAATGTCTGCAGCACAGGATTTCGGTGGCGGAAAAACATGGTGTTGGCCGCCAGCTGGCTGCCAAGCCGCACCTTGTTTTCATAATATGCCTGGCCGCTCTGGTAACGGCTGAGACCACTATCGAGGCAGTAACGCAGATTGGTGAACCAGCTCAGGAAATAGAGATTGTACGGCCGTCCCTGTTCGCCATCCATGCAGAAGAACTTGTCGATCGCGACGCGATCATCATGAACGATGAGATTGGCAGCCAGCAGCTCGTCCTCGACAAGATAGAGGACGCAGAACGAACGGCCGCGCATATGGGTCAGTATCCCCTCGAAATAAGCGGGCGTCAGCTCTTCGAACTGCCATTCGCTGCGATTGCGCGTATCGTGGTAGAGCGCCATGATCCGCGGCAGCACGTCACCCACATCCGTTCTGAATTCGACCCTGACGGCGTCGAAGGACTTGATCTTGCGCCGCATGTCCTTGCGCGTGCCCGCAGACAGCCGGGCCATGTATTCGTCGATCGTCCGAAAATCGATATCGAGCCAGGCGGATGGCAGGCCGCAGATTGGGGCATAGCGCCGCTCCGAAAGCACGGCGCCGAATTCCAGGGCGACCGGCGCGGGAACATCCTTGATCCCCATCAGCGCGCAGCCTTCCCGAGCCGCAAGCCTTTCGAAGGCGTCGAGCAGTTCGCCGAACAGCGCCTCACGACGGTCCTCCGGCACCTCGGCATGAAAGCCTATGACGCCGTTTTCGGTGCACGGCGAGCCAAGGCAGGCAAGCCGCAGCACCAGGAAGCCTGAAACGTGTTGTCGCACGCGGCGGATCAGCCGGCGCGCTAAACCCTCTTCTAGTGTCGTGTCCAGCGGATAGGGGCACAGAAACACCGGCATGGCGGCGCTGATCCTTCCGTTCTCGGCGATCGTAATGTAGCGCCAATCGAATTCGCCGATGCCGGCGTCTTCGATCGCAAGCAGGCAATCATAATCTTCGACCTGGCCGCGGTAACAGGCATTCCACGCTTCGCGGCCGATGGCGCGGATCGTGTCGTAGACCTGTGCGACCGGCTCGCCGTCTTCTGCGGGAAATTGTCTATAAGCGAGTTTCAGCATGGCCTGCCTCAAAAAAATTGGCCGTGAATTCCGCGACCTGTCGATGCTGGTCGAGATGGATCATGTGGTAGCTGTCCTTGATCCACTTGAGTTCATGCGGCCCGCCGATGTGATCGGATATATAAAGCGCATGCCGGGGGTTGCTGAGATCGTCCTCTTCGGCGTGGAGGATCAGCGTTGGCGTCTGAATCTCAGGCAGGGTTCCGCGAAGCGCCTTGCCCAATCGATACATCTCGACGATGCCGCGGCCGGGAAATTTGTCGAGCATGCCTTCGCCCGCCATGTCCTCGACCAGGCGGCGCCTGCGATCATCCTTGATGCCGAGCGACTGATTTTCTCTGAAATTGAGCCGGTCGAGAAAGGGCACCCGCGACAGCCAGCCGATATGCGGCGACAGCATCGTATAATGTCGCGGAACATCCCAGCCGTCGTAGTGGAAGCAGGGCGAGTAGATAGCGACAGCCTTGATCAGGTCCGGCCGGTGCTTGGCGGCCAGCAATGACAGCTTGCCGCCGACGCAGATGCCGGCGGCAAAAACCGCTTGCGTGCGCTCTGCCAGGAATTCGGATCCGCGCACAACGCTTGCCAACCAGTCTTCCCACCGCGTGCGGCGCAGCGTCCTGATGTCTTCGCCATGACCGGCCAGCAACGGCGCGTAAACGCTGTAGCCGCGCCGGTTGAGTCGGCGCGCCACGAGCTTCATTTCGGCCGGGGCGCCAGTCAAGCCGTGGATCAGCAGCACACCTTTGCCGTTCGTTCCCGGCAGGAAGAAGCTCAACTGCTCAGACCTCATGCCGAAGCTCCATCTCGCGGTTTTCCGGAGCCATGAAGCCCAGGGCATGGCAGGTGCTGATCACATGCGTGCCTGCCTTTTCCTGGTCTTCCCTGATCTGTTCGTGCAGTGCCGCAAGCCTCGTCCAGTGGGTGCGCGGCCGGTAATGATGTTCGGCATGATAGCCATTGCCGAACCAAAGCCAGTTGTAGAACGACTTGTGGCTGCTCACGCCCCACGCAATCGGTTCGTCCGGATCGCCATGCAGGTGCTCGTAATAGCCGTTGAGCGACGACAGGCAGTTGCCGGCGTAGTAAAACGGCACGAAGAACAGCACGGCTTTCCAATCGTAGATCAGCGCTATCGCCGCAAGGCCGAGGAAGGCAAGCAGTTCGAAACGGCCCCACGCGGCGTCGAAAGGACGGTTCTTGGCGATGGCCTTGTGAATATCGCCGAGACTGTCACGGAAGAAGCTTTTCAGCGTGTAGGACCAGACATTCTCCGGCTCGCCGTTGCGGCCATAGCGATAGATCGACAGGAGATCGATCGTACCGCCGTTCTCATCTGGCCGGTCGCTGTTGCCGGAATGATGGCGCATGTGCACCCAGTGGTAATAGGTCTGAGAAAAACCGATCGCCACCGATTCCAGCAGGCTGAAGCCGTAATTCATCCAGCGTGGCTTGAAATAGGGCGTGTGGATGAAATTGTGCGAGATGCTGTTGATGTTCCAGGATATCGATACGGCATAAAGGCAACCCAGGATCGCGGAGACCCAGAGCGGCCGGCTTTCAAAGCCGACGATCAGGTAGACGTCAAAGACAAGATGCGCAAAGGCCGCAAGCACGGGGGCGACATCCCATCTGGTATGAGCAAAGATTTTCATAGTCCGGTTGCTCCCACGCAGGCCACGCCGGCGGTAATGAGAAACACGCCCGCCGCGTGGCGAAGGTTGATATTTTCCTTGAAGACGGCGGCACCGGCGACGACGGTTCCGACATAGCTGAGCGCCATCAGAGGAAAGGCGATGGTCAGCGGCACGCGGGTGAGCACGGCCGTCCAGGCAAGCAATTCGATCGCCCAGAAGGCGATGCCGAGCCAGGTCAGAGGCTTGGCCAGGGTTGCCAGAATGGCGCTGTCGCTGGCCGCCTGCTTGAAGCAGACCTCGCGGGCGGTTTCGGCGACCACGCAGAACAGGATCAGGCCGAACATCGGCAAGGTGAGGCCGCCGGTCATTCCATCGATTCCGCCAGGACTTCCAGCAACGCGTGATTTGCGGCGCTGTTGATGTTGCGCACGGCATCCGCCGCCTGCCGCAGCCGCGGCTGATCGATGAAGATTTCCGCCTGCTTCAGCAGCCGGGTCTTGAGGCCGCCCGCGTAACTCGGCACCGAATAATCGCCGATGACGTCGGCGCCGACGACGCGATGGCGGCTGCCGATCTCGCTGATCAGTGCCATCAGATAGGGCAGGCGCATGCGACCCTGATCCCAGTTGGTCACGGCGTCATCGGCGGCAAGCACGTCCTTGTCGATCGTGAAATAGACCGCCTCGGTGCCGATGCGGCTGAGGATCAGGTCGATGAAATTCTCTTCGCCGATCTCGGAGATGGAATTCCAGTACAGGGCGCGCCCGTCCTGCCGGTAGCTGGCGCCGCTGCCATATTCGGCAGAGACGCGGCTTGGCGGATGCTCGTAAGGGAAAAGCTCCAGCTTGCCTTCCCTCAGCCACCGCAGATTGGCTCCCTTGCGTTCGGGGTTGCGCAGATCGCTGCTGCAGACGCCGACGGTGACGACCTTGTCTATCCTCGGGTTCGACAGGGCGCTGTTGATCCACGAGCCGCAATGCATGCCGCCCTCGAAATTCACCCAGTCCGGGTGATTGTCGAAATGAACGAGAGTGGTCGAAACCGGCCGCCGTTCGAGGGCCATATCGAGAAGCAGAGCGGTCACATGATGGAAATCGCCCGAGCCCATGAAGGCAAGCTGCGGTCCCCGGCCTCGAGAGGGCAGCGCCCGGGAGATATCCCGGCCGAGTTCGGACAGCATCTTCTGCCTGCCCCATAATCTGATTGCGCTGCCGCCCCGCTTGTCGGCATGGTGGCACGCGCCTGCAAGCGTGCAGGCGCGCACGAAGTCCGGCTGCAACTCCAAAGCATCGTCGAGATGAAGGAGGAGAAGCTGCACCGTGCTACCTCCGGGCCGCGCGGGTGAAGACGTGGTCGAGCAGCGTCAGCGCCAGATCGATCTCTTCGCGTGAGATCAGCAGGTTCGGCGCCAGGGTGATGACGTTTTTGTGGTAGCCGCCGACATCGAGAACGAGGCCATAGACCTTGTCGCCGACCTGGAGGTCGCCCTTCATGCCTTCGTCGCAAAGCCAGTCCATCGTCGCCTTGTCGGGCGTGAAACCGTCTTCCTTGCAGATCTCGCATCTCAGAGCCAATCCGAGGCCGTCGACGTCGCCGACGATCGCATGACGCTTTTGAAGCTGCTTCAGGCCATCGAGGAAATAGGCGCCCTTGGCCATGATCGCGGCGCCAAAATCCTCCTCCTCCAGCATCTTCATGGTTTCGAGCGCAACGGCCGTGCCCATCGGGTTGCTGGCGAAGGTGGAATGGGTGGAGCCGGGCGGGAAGACCGTCGGATTGATCATTTCCTCCCTGGCCCAGACGCCCGACAGCGGGTTGAGCCCATTGGTGATCGCCTTGCCGAAGACGAGAACGTCGGGCTGAACGCCGAAATGTTCGATCGACCAGAGCTTGCCGGTCCGGTAGACGCCCATCTGGATCTCGTCGACGACAAGCAAGATGCCGTGCTGATCCAGGACCTTCTTGAGTTCGGTGAAGAAGTTCATCGGCGGGATGACGTAGCCGCCGGTGCCCTGGATCGGTTCGATATAGAAGGCCGCATATTCGGCGCTGCCGACCTTGGGATCCCAGACGCCGTTATACTCGCTTTCAAAGAGGCGCGCGAACTTGCGCACGCAATGCTCTCCGTATTCTTCCTTCGACATGCCCTTCGGGCCGCGGAAGTGATAGGGAAACTCGATGAATTGCGCTCGTTCACCGAAATGGCCGAAGCGGCGGCGATACCGGTAGCTGGAGGTGATGGCCGAGGCGCCGAGGGTGCGGCCGTGATAGCCGCCTTCGAAGGCGAACATCAGGCTTTTGCCGCCTGTATAATTGCGCACCAGCTTCAGCGAATCTTCGACCGCCTGCGAGCCGCCGACATTGAAATGAACGCGCCCCTTGCGGCCGAACTTGCGCTCGGCATCTTGCGCGATCATCGTCGCAAGCTCGACCTTCTCGCGATGCAGATATTGCGAGGCGACCTGTGGCAGCCGGTCGAGCTGCCGATGGACGGCGGCATTCAGCCTCTCGTTGCGATAGCCGAAATTGACGGCCGAATACCACATCTGCAGATCGAGGAATGGCGTCCCCTTTGCGTCATAAAGGTAGGAGCCTTCGCATTCCTCGAAGAATTTCGGCTCCGCCGCGTAATGGACCGTATCGCCATGCGAGCAATAGGCTTCTTCCATCAGCCGCAGCTCGGCCTCCGACCGTCCGGACAGCGGGGACTTTTCGGTGAAGGTTTCGACATTCACAATGTTCATCATATGCCTCTTCGTCTGGTTCATGCGATTTGGGATTGGGGGACCGCGCGGCCTTGGCGCGCGATGCCCGGAAGGACTGCTTTCAGCTTGGAACGCAGATCGGTGAAGTCGGCAAAGCCGATAAAGGGGATGCCACGGTCGGTGCAGTAATCGGCAAGCCTGTCCTTGGCGAAGACGAGATCGGCCATGCCGGCAACGCAGAAATCGCTTCGTCCGTCGCCGATATAGATGTGTGGTTCGATGCCCCAGATGACATGGCATTTGCAGACACCCGAACCCGACGAACAACCGGCCGCCGTGAGCGCGGGCGACAGGGCGTAGGCCTCGCGGCCGTCGACGAGGCGCCAGGTAAGGCGGTTGGCAATGATGGCAAGATCGGCAATGCCGTTACGCAGCAGGACGTGACGGATGAAATGGTCGACGCCGTCGGAAACGACGCTCACCGGCAGGCCGGCCAGGCGGCAATCGTCGAGGAAAGACTTGAAGCCGGGGTCGATCGCGACCGTATCGAGCAGTGCGCCGAGGTCGCCGCGGCTTGCGCGGATGAGGGCAATCTGCCGGCGCATGCAATCGGCCGATCCGATCAGGCCGTCCTTCCATTGCTTTTCGATCTCTTCCCATTCGGGATCGGCAAAGTTCGACAGTACGATGTCCGTCACGTCCTGAATGGAAATCGTGCCGTCAAAATCGGAGAAGACCTGCATCAAATGCCCTTTCGAACTCTCTGCGGCGGTGTTTACCGGGCGTCGATGAGGCAGGACTGAAGGGAAAATGATGCGAAAATGAAATATGCGGGACGCCGCGTCCTGAAATGCCTGCGATTCTCGCCGCGCTTTGAGAGCGTGGTCAGTTTCTACAGGGCTTCGATCGGGAACGGGAGATATCGGTCCGGGTTCAGGTCTTCGGCAGTCGCAGCTCCACCCGTAAGCCCTGTCCCCAGACAGGTGTCGAAAGTTTCACCGATGCCGCAAGACGATCCGCGGTATCGGCGACTATGGCAAGCCCGAGGCCGGCGCCCTCGGCGCTGAGGGTGTCCAGACGATAGAAGCGCTTGAAGACGGCCTCACGTTCATCGGGCGGAATTCCCTGTCCGCTGTCACTGATTGAAATCAGCCAGAAGTCAGCCTCCGGGGCGAGAACCACCTCGATCCGACCGCTGGGTGGGGTGTACTTTATCGCGTTGTCCAGGAGGTTGCCGACCATCATCTGCAGCAGCGATGCGTCCGTCCTCACCTCAGCCGATTCAGGACCGACCAAAGAGACATCGAGCTTGCGGCTGGTGATAAAGTTGCCGACTTCCGCGAGCGTCGATGCCATCAGATGGTAGAGACGAACAGGCATCGGATTTAAGGGATGATGGCTTACCCTCGCAAGGCGCAGCAATTGCTCAATCAGATGGGTTGCCCGGTTGTTGCTGGTGACCAGATCGGCAATGATCGCCTTGCGCTCGTGTTCGTCGTCGGTGCCATCTAACATCTGCAAGAGTAGTTTGATGCTTGCTTGCGGCGTACGCAGTTGATGGGCGGCGAGATCCGAAAAGCGCCTTTCCAGCGTCAGCGAGCGCCCGAGCTTGCCGAGAAGCTGATTGATTGAACGGCCGAGCGGCAAGAGATCTCTAGGCAGATCGCCGACCGGTATTTCTGAAAGGTCGTCGGGGGAACGGGTTCGAATCTGGTGGACCAGTCCATGGATGGTGCGCAGGCCGCTATTGATGCCGAGCCAGATCAAGAAGCCGATCACCGGTACCAAGACGAGCAATGGAAAGAAGAGGTTCAACAAGATGTTGGATACCAGTGTCTGGCGTAGCGAGATCTTCTCGCCGACTTCCATGACGATTCCGGAATCCGGGATCGGCAGCGAATAGACGCGCCAGTCCTCGTTGCGATAGCTCAGGTTCGTGAAACCCGCCTGCTGGTGTGGCACGTCGGACTGAAAGGCAGTGCTGCTGAAGAACATGATCTTGCCGTCTACCCAGGCGCGGAACATGTGCGCGTCGGCGTAGTCGTCAGCATCCTCATTTAAGGCGAGCTGATTGTCCATGCTGAAATCGATATCGTCGACCTGTTGCGGCGTGCGGTCGAGCGAATGTTGCAGCCGGTTATGCAACAATCGCCACAAGACGTTTGCATCGTTGATGAGCTGCGCATCATAGATGTTGTTGATCTCGCGTGTGCCACTGTTGAAGGCGAAAGCGCCGATCACCATAATCGTCACCACCACGACAGGTGCGATCCTGAAGAAAATCTTGCGTGTGAGGGTTGACTGGCTCATCGCTCGATCATGTAACCGATGCCACGGATCGATTTGATGAAATCGGTTCCGAGCTTCTTGCGCAGATTGTAGATCGTCACCTCGATGGCATTGCTTTCGACGGTGCTGTTGGCATCGTAGAGAGCGTATTCGATATCGTTCTTGGTCACATAGCGACCACTTCGCTCCATCAAGAGCTTGAGCAGGTGAAATTCCTTGGCCGTGGTGTGAACCTGCAGACTGCCCTTGCGCGCCACCATCGCCGCCGGATCCACCTCGATATTACCGCACCGCAAGATGCTTTCGGCCCGGCCTTCGCGGCGACGGATGAGGGCGCGCAGGCGTGCAAGCAATTCGTCAAGGTCAAAGGGTTTGATCAGATAGTCGTCGGCGCCCTCGTCGAGCCCTTCCACCTTCTGCCTGACGGCATCGAGAGCTGTCAGGAGCAGGACCGGGACCGTGTTACCCTTCCGCCTTATGCCTTTGAGGACGCCGATGCCGCCTAGTACCGGAAGGTTGATGTCGAGGATGACGGCTGCAAAATGCGAGTGCTCTGCCGCTTCAAGACCTGACTGGCCGTCGCGCATCCAGTCGACTCCATAGGCATGTTTCTCCAGCGCCCTCTTCAGCGATGAGCCGAGAATGCTGTCGTCTTCAACAAGCAGAATACGCACGTTCCCTCCGCTTCTCGTGTCGGCAAATGCTGCCGATGTGAATGGCGATTTAAAGCATTGTTGTGGCAGGTGGTGACGGAAACGATCGCGCCTAGATCACAATCTCAAGCCAGCAGCAGACTCGACCTTATGCTCAGACGATGCATAGAAAGGCCCCAAGGTGCGGCGCCAAGGCGTATTGCCTATAAGTTTCGTATCAAGAACAATCTATAAATACGCATATGGAACGCGACGTTCTCCATAACAGGCGGCGCCGCAGAAGTTTGTGGACTCTCACCGGCGACGAAGCGCGATATAAATGGCACCGTCGCCATGTTGCTGCATCCGGAGGAATGTGGCGTGTTATCTATTTGAATTAATTGGCAGAGTCTTGTGGCCAGCTGCAAAACGACTTTATCGGCCGGCAGGAAGATGGCTGTCCGCCATTGACCCGCGAGGTGGTCGACAGCGCATTTGACGGACGCTGCTGGTGCCTGCAGGTTCCTCGTGCACATCGATTTCCGAACTCTCCTGGACTAAACACGGACACTAATCATGACAACAATAACAAGTATCATCTCCACGGTGACAGCAGCCTTTCTAGGCTCCTTCGTGGAGGTCGTCGAAGCGTTCACCATTATCCTTGCGGTCGGCGTGACCCAGAGTTGGCGGCCGGCCTTCATGGGCATGGGCCTGGCGCTTGTCGTTCTCGCCGTTCTGGTGCTGGTCTTGGGGCCGCTGCTCGGCCTCATCCCGATCGACATTATGCAATTCGTCATCGGCACGCTGCTGATTCTGTTCGGCCTGCGCTGGCTGAGAAAAGCCATTTTGCGTGCTTCTGGTTTCATCGCCCTGCATGACGAGGAAATGGCATTTGCCGAGGAGACGGGCAGCCTTCGTCGGCAGGCGGACAACCGCAGGGCAGACTTTCTGGCCGGCGTTGTAGCATTCAAGGCCGTCCTGCTCGAAGGGGTGGAGGTGGTGTTCATTGTGATCGCCACCGGCGCACGGCCCGGCATGCTCGGCTATGCGAGCCTGGGGGCGTTGGCGGCCTGCCTTCTCGTTCTCCTTATCGGCCTTTTCGTCCACAAGCCGCTCTCGACCGTTCCGGAAAACACGCTCAAACTCGTGGTTGGCCTGATGCTGAGTGCGTTTGGTATTTTCTGGGTGGGTGAAGGCATCGGCACGGATTGGCCGGGGGCCGATCTCTCGCTGCTGCCAATCTTCGGCGTATTGGCGCTCTTCTCGTTGGTGGCCGTCAAAGTGCTTCGCCGCTACCACAACGCGCATATGGAACCTGCCCAATGAACATTCTCAAAATCGCCATCCACGAACTCGTCGGCATGTTCATCGACGACGGCGCACTGGCCCTTTTGGCGCTAGTCCTGATCATCGCCGTCGGCTTTTCAGTGAAATGGGGGCTGCTCGGCGGCTCAATCGGCGCCGGCATACTGATCATCGGATGCCTGCTGATCCTGGCCGAGAGCGTCGCGCGGGCTGCGAGGCGAAAATTCATGCACAAGTGATGGCCCTATGAAATTTGGAAGGACTCTACCAACTCAGTTCTCCGACAAGTCTCATCAACTGTGCCATCTTTTCTTATATGCTAGGAGCAGATACCTCTAACGTCGCGACATTCCCGGATGATTTGTAGTAGTGTCCTCCTATGAAAATCCTGCTGGTCGAAGACAATCATGAGTTAGCGGCGTGGCTTGCCAAGGCGCTCAAGCAGGCGAATTATGCGGTCGATACCGCACATGATGGCGAAGACGCGGGGCATCTCCTGAAGGTAGCGGAGTATGCCGTCTTCATTCTCGATCTGTCGCTTCCGAAAATTGACGGAATGACACTGCTCAAGGGGCTCCGACAAGCCGGCAACAAGGTCCCCGTTATCATTCTCACCGCCAATGCCAGCCTCGACGGCAGGGTCGCCGGGCTGGATGGCGGCGCGGACGATTATCTTGCCAAACCTTTCGAAATAGCGGAGCTGGAGGCCCGCATCCGCGCGCTTGTCCGGCGCGGCCATGACCGGGCAGCGCCCCAGATAGCCATCGGAGACCTAATTTTCGACGGCGGCACGCGCCAGTTCACTCTGGCGGGCGAGACGCTGGTTCTAACGCCGCGAGAACATGCGGTACTCGAACTCCTTGTCCTGAAGGTCGGCACGACGGTCGCAAAGGCAACATTGTTGGAAAGCGTCTTCGGCTTCGACGACACGGCGGACGCAAGCGCGATCGAAATCTACGTCCATCGCGTGCGCAAGAAACTCGAGGGCAGCTCCGCCCGCAACGCTCCGTGGCCTTGGTTACATGTTGCGCCATGCTGGGTGAAAACGTCAAAAGTCTCGGAAAAGGCGCTTGGCAAACCACCCGGCTGCTCGGCGCAAGTCTGCGCATCCAGCTGTTGACATGGGTGTTTCTGACCCTCATCGGCGCGATCTGCATTAATCTCTACCTCAGCTTCCTCACAGCCAATGCGACGGCTAGCCTTATCTTCGACCAGACATTGATGGCCTCGGCGCGCGTCATTGCCGAAGATGTCACCGTCGACGAAATCGGAGCAGCACAGATCGATATACCGCCGGCGGCGCTTGAAATGTTCGATACCGGTTATCAGGACCGCGTTTTCTACCGGGTGAACACGGCCTGGGGCAATCTCGTCGCCGGATTTCCAGACCTCCCGGAATCGACTGGGCCGGGGATCGGCGAAGAAGCAGTCTTTCACGACAGCCCGGTGCGCCTGCTGACGCTTTACCACCCTCTGGTCGGGTTGAAGCAAGATGGCGATATCTCGGTAACCGTCGCGGCGACCCGCAACGGGTGGACGGCGATGAGGGACCGGCTCTGGTTCTCTGACTTTAGCAAACAGCTGGTCCTCGTACTGCTTGCTGGAACTGTCACGATTGTCGGTCTGCAGCGCGGCCTGGCGCCGGTTCTGCGCCTGCGCGACGCCGTTCGCGACCGGGGGCGCGAGCGGCTTGATCCGCTGTCGCCTGACATTGTGCAGACGGAACTGCGCCCCCTTGTCGCGACGCTCAACGACCATATGGAGCGCGTGCAAAACCAGATCGCGGCACAGAGGCGGTTTGTCGCAAACGCAGCACACCAATTGCGCACGCCCCTCGCGCTCATTGCGACGCAGGCAAGCGTGGCGGCGCGCGAGATCGACCCGGCGCGGCGCGACGAGGCTTTGCAGTCCCTGCGAACCAGCACGCGCCAGATGACACGACTGGCAAGCCAGCTGCTGACGCTCTCGCGTGCCGAGCCAGGAAGCCGTCGGCCTCGTAGCGACAGGATCGATTTTGCAGCAACCGTCCGCCAGGTCCTGGAATATCATGCAGAGGAAGCATTGGGGCGTGGTCTGGACCTCGGCCTCGAGGCCGACGAGCAGCCGATTGTCGTGGAGGGCGATGGCACGATGCTGCGCGAGATGGTCGTCAACCTCGTGGATAACGCTCTGCGCTATACCCCGCCTGGCGGGACCGTGACAGTGAGGACCACGCGAGAGGGTGACCAGGCCGTTCTGCAGATCGAGGACAGCGGCCCCGGCATTCCCGAGCCGGAAAGGGACCATGTGTTCGAGCGGTTTTATAGGGTTATCGGAACACAGGCTGAAGGAAGCGGGCTGGGATTGGCGATCGTGCGCGAAGTGGTGAACGGCGCCGGCGGAAATGTCTCGCTCAGCGACGCAACGACCGGAGGGCTGCTGCTGACGGTCCGGATTCCGGCTGTCAGATCCTGATCGAACAGATCCTGCCAATATAAAAACACCGGCGCCGGGGGGCGTCGGTGTTCCCTTGTGCTGTCCTTGGGGCGATTATTGAATATCGAGGCTCTGCTGCGGGCGCCACTTCGCCAAGCGGTTTTCGATCTGCGTCATTATGAATTCCGCGATCAGCGTCACGATCATCACAAGGACGATCGCGGCATACATGCCCGCTGCGTCGAAGGTGCCCTTGGCGATTGAAATTAGCTGGCCGATGCCGAAGCGGGCGCCGACGAACTCGCCGACGATAGCGCCGATGATGGCAAAGCCGAAGGAGACGTGAAGGCTCGCAAAAATCCAGCTCATGGCCGAAGGAACGATCACGGCCCGCGTGACCTGCCAATCGGAAGCACCAAGGATCCTCGCATTGGCGATCATGTTGCGGTCGGCTTCACGAACCCCCTGGAACGCATTGGCGAACACGACGAAGAACACCATGATGAAGGCAAGCGCCACTTTGGATGGCAGGCCAAGGCCGAGGATCATGATGAAGATCGGTGCCAGAACCACTCGCGGGATGGAATTGATCGCCTTGATATAGACCGACAGAACATCCGACAGAAAACGGTTGCGACCGAGGCTTACGCCGACGATGACACCGGTAATGGAGCCGCAGAAGAAGCCGATCAGAGCCTCTTCCATCGTCACCCAAAGGTTATACCAAAGTGAACCTTCACTGGTGCCGTTGACCGCCCAATCATAGAGACGGAAGATAATGTCGCTCGGGCTGGAATAGAAAAACGGATCGATCCAAAGCAGGTTGGATGACAGCTGCCAGAGTGCCACAACCGCGACGAAGATCCCGATCTGCAGCGACAGAACCTGCTGCTTACGTCTCTTGATCGCGCCAAGCGCGGCGGCTTCGATTTCGGAATCCGATGTGCCGGGGCGAAAGACGACGGCCGGCACGTTGTCTGCGATAATGTTTGCCATGCTTGTCTCCTTATGCAGCTTCGCTGGAACGGCGATAGCTGGCCTCGACCTCCTGGCGGAGATCCTCCCAGATCGCCTTGCAATAGTCGATGAAGCGGGGCTCGTAGCGAATTTCCGACACGACACGCGGGCGTGGAAGATCGATCGTGTAGACGGACTTGACCGTGGCTGGGCCGGCTGTCAGCACATAGACCTTGTCGGCAAGCGCGACGGCTTCCTCCAGATCATGGGTCACGAAAACGACCGAAGCCTTTCGTTCCGCCCACAGTCTCAGCAATTCCTCGTGCATCACGGTGCGGGTCTGCACGTCGAGCGCCGAAAAAGGTTCATCCATCAACAGGATTTCCGGCTCGTTGATGAAGGTTTGCGCCAGCGCGACGCGCTTGCGCATACCACCGGAGAGCTGATGCGGATAGTGATGCAGAAACTTTGAAAGGCCGACGCGCTGAAGCCAGCGCTTGGCGCTATCTTCTGCTTCCTTCCTGCTCTTGCCGCGAAACAGGGGGCCGGCCATAACGTTGTCGATGACATTCCTCCAGGGAAAGAGCGCGTCCGTCTGGAAGACGAAGCCGACGCGCGGATCGATACCGTCGACGGGTCCGCCCATCAGCCTGACCTCGCCGGAGCTCGGCCGCGCAAGCCCCGTTACCAGGTTAAGCGTAGTAGATTTGCCGCAGCCGGTCGGGCCAACGACAGCGACGAATTCGCCTTCTTCCACGGACATGGTGAAATCGCGTAACGCTGTCAGCGACTTGCCTGTCGGAGAGACAAAGCGCCTGCTGACATTGAGAAGCTCGATTGCTGGCTTCCGAATGTTGATGTCTGACATTGGTTTTTCCTGACGCGCGTTGGTGAGGCTCGCACGCGAAGCCGGGGCCATGCCCGCCCCCGGCGAAGTGCCGGAGGCGGATCTGAAAAGCCGCTTACATGACCTTCTTGACGAATTCCGTGGTGTAGGTCTTCGAAAGATCGATCTGCTTGCCCTGCATATTCTTCGAGAAGGAAGAGAGAACAGAGAGAACGGTCTTCGGACCATCTTCCGGCATCACGCCATCGGCGGTAAACATCGCCTTACCTTCGTCAAGCGCTTTGACGTAACCTTCCTTGTCGCCGACATAATAATCCTTCGGCATCTTGTCGGCGATCTCGGCGCCGGAATGTGTATTGATGAAGCGCAGCGTCTTCACGAAAGCATTGGCAAGCTTCTGGGTATCGTCCTTGTGGGCATCGACCCATGAGGTTTCCATGTAGAGCGAGGCTGCGGGATAGGTACCCCCGAGCGCCTGGCGTGCACCATCCATCGTGCGCATGTCGACGAGGACGGTTGCTTCCTTGGTCTTCAGAAGACGGGAGATCGTCGGCTCGGTCGTCATGCCCACCTGGATTGCATCCTGCTGCATGGCGGCGATAAAGGTCGCGCCAGCACCGACCGGAACGGAGGTGACGTCGCCGGACTTCAGGCCGGCCTTGTTGGCCATGTACTGGGTCAAAAAATTAGTCGAGGAACCAAGACCGGTGACCCCGGCGCTATGACCCTTGAAGTCCGCGACGGACTTGATTTCCGGATGCTTGGCCGAGACGAGTTCGACTTCGCCCGGAGCCTGGCTGAACTGGACGACCGATTCGACGAACTTGCCCTTCGCCTGCAGGTCGACGCAATGGTCATAGAAGCCGACAACGCCCTGGACCGCGCCGGCCAGAAGCTGGTTCTCCGCATCAACGCCGGCCGGTTCGTTCAGAAGCTCGACATCGAGGCCTTCATCCTTGAAGTAACCGAGGCCTTCAGCCAGTTTTGCGGGTAGATAGATCTGCTTTTCGTAGCCGCCGACCATCAGCGTGATCTTGCCGGCTGCATGCGCAGAATTTGCTGCAAGCATCGACGCGAGCATGACGACAGACAGTGCAGCTGAACTGAATAACGTGCGTGTAGAACGCATGGGGTCTCCTCCTGAGTTTTCGTATCGCACCTACGTCGCCACGATGGCTACGCGCTCCTCTGCGATAAGGGCGAAGATAGCTGGCCCAAGCTTTCAACCAGCTTTCAGGCGGATCAAGGATGAGAAAAAAGGTTCCGACTGAGGCGCAGCGCGTATCCGCTGCTGCTCAGTTGGGACGCTTGCGCCGTCCCGATGTCGACGACCCTCAACGAAACTAGATCCGTTGCATTTTCTCACTCAATCATCGTAATCAATCCGTTCGCATTCTACCGCATCATACTTGTCAGGCGGGAACTAACGCGACGCCTTCATTGGGACCAGCCGTACAACGAGGCAAGCGATGAGGCCGGGCCGGTCCTGGCGCATGGAGAGCGCGACCCGCGCCCCTTGTCTTTCGGCTGCCGCCTTGGCGATCGCCAGCCCCAAGCCGCTCCCCTCGCTATCGTGAGGGTTGGCACGGAAGAACCGCTCGAAGACGCGTGTCATGTCGTCCTCGGCGATGCCGGGTCCTGTGTCGCGGATCTCGATCCGTGCTTCTTCTCCGGTGACCTCCACCGCGACATCGACGGTTCCACCCGACGGTGTGTACCGCACGGCGTTCTCGACCAAATTGTCGAGGATGATTTCGAAATCCGCAAGCGCGCCGATCGTGACGGCCTCATCCCGGCGGGTAATGCCAAGATCGATCGACCGGCTGCCAGCGAGCGGGGTCAGGCGTGCGATCGTGTCGACAGCAAGCTGGGCGAGGTCGACCGGCCGCGGGCTCGGCGCAGGTTCGCGGGCATCGTAATGGGCGAGGCGCAAGAGCTTGTTTACAAGGCTTGTGGACCTGCCGATGCCGGCCTCCAGCTCGGACAACCCCTGGGCAAATCGGCCATCGCGGTCGTCGTGCCGAAGGTTGTCGAGCTGAATCTGGAGCGCCGAGAGAGGCGTGCGCAATTCATGGGCCGCATCCGAAACGAACCGGCGCTGTCGCTCGGCTTGGGGGCGAGCAGCCGCCTAAGACCCTCCTAATTCTACGAGCGTCATATGCCCTTGCTGGTTTGCAAAGGAGTCTCAGTCATGACCGTTCGTTGTTGGATCGCCGCCGCATTCGCCACGCTGCTGATGGTGGCATCTGGCGCACTTCTTCCAGCCGCGGCGCAGGAAAAACTCGTTGCGCCTGAAACGAACCCGCCGGGCGACATTCCCGACAACCAAGTCTTTGTGGTTTACACCGCGCCGGATGGGTTCAGCTTGAAAGTGCCAGAGGGATGGTCGCGGAAACTGAGCGGCGCCAGCGTTCGGTTCTTCGACAAATACGATGAAATCGACGCTGCGCTGGGGACGGCGAATGCGGCTCCGACGGTTGCCTCGGTCCGGGCTGGCGAAGTCCCAGAGCTCGAGAAAACCGGGCACGCCGTCAAGGTCACCGCGGTCAAGGCCGTGAAGCTCGTGGCCGGACCGGCTGTTCGCATCAGCTACCAGTCGAATTCCGCGGCAAACCCGGTCACGAACAAGCAGATCCGCCTGGAGCACGAGCGTTTCATTCTGTTCAAAGGCGGCAAGACGATCACCCTCGATCTGGCTGCGCCGGCCGGCGCGGATAACGTCGACCAGTGGCAGCTGATCTCCAATTCGCTGCAATGGAAGTGAACGCATGACCGTGCTGGAGACAACCGAGCTCTACCGTTTCTTTCACACCGGTGACGACGAGGTCGTGGCGCTGCGCGGGGTCACCATGACACTTGAGCGTGGGGAATTCACGGTATTGCGAGGCCCGTCGGGTAGCGGCAAGTCGACACTGCTTGCCTGTCTTTCCGGCATCGACGAGCCGGATGGCGGCACAGTGTCGATCCTCGGCGAGCGCATGACCCGGCGCCCGGAACCCGATCGGGCTCGCCTGAGAGCCCGCCATTTCGGCATGCTCATGCAGTCCGCCAATCTGTTCGAGCATTTGACGGTGCGGGCCAACGTTCGTCTCCAGATGCAGATATCCGGCTCCGACCGGCCTGGCGAAATCGATGGCCTGCTCGGCAATCTCGGCCTCGACGGTCTCGCCGACATGTTGCCCGCCCATCTTTCGGGCGGCGAAGCGGCGCGAGCCGGACTTGCCGTCGCTCTCGCGGCAAAGCCGTCGATCCTGCTCTGCGACGAGCCGACCGCCGAGGTGGATGCAGCAACGGAACAGCGTGTCATCGATCGCCTCATCGACATTTGCCGCGCTGGTACAGCCGTTCTCGTCGTCACCCATAGCAGCGCGCTCGCCGCCCGCGCCGATCGCATTATCAATATCCGGGACGGACGCATCGCACATGATTAAGCCATTGGTCATTGCTGCCGATTTGTGGCGCAGCTTTCAGCGCGAGCGGGGGGTTGTCTCGGCCGTCCAGGGCTGCTCCTTCAGAATTGACGCAGGTGAGACTGTCGCAATCATCGGGCCTTCTGGCTGTGGCAAGACGACACTCTTGAACCTGATCGCCGGGCTGGATCGCCCAAGCTCCGGCCGAATCGAGTGGCCCGGGCTCGGTCCGCCCGACACGTTGCGCCCGGAGCGGATCGGCGTCGTCTTCCAGTCGGCAAACCTGATGCCCGCGCTGACTGCTTCCGAGAACGTCGAGTTACCGATCCTTCTTAGCAACGGCGCCGAAGCTGAGGCGCGGGCCCTGGCTGCGCTTACCGCTTTTGGGGTCGAAGCCCTGTCGGCAAAGCTGCCGGAACAGCTCTCCGGCGGCCAAGCCGAGCGGATCGCCGTAGCCCGGGCCGTAGCGACCAGTCCGCAACTGATCGTCGCCGACGAGCCGACGGGACAACTCGATCAGGCGGGCGGCGCCATGCTGGTCGACAGGCTCCTCGCCTGGGGTCGGCAGTCGGGGAGCGCCATCGTCATCGCTACGCATGACGAGCGTGTGGCTGCAAAGATGAACCGCATCTGGCGGATGCGACACGGCAAATTCGAGATTATGGGCGCGAGGACCGAATGTACGAGCACTGGTTGATCGGACTTGTCCGAACCCGTTCGGGTCGCCTTGTCGGCACCATCGGAGGTGTCGCGCTGACCGTTGCCTTCGTCACGTGTCTGGGTACCTTTTTGCAGTCCAGCGCGGCCGAGATGACCGCGCGATCGATCGCCCAGGTTCCCGTCGACTGGCAGGTCCAGCTACTGCCGGGGGCAGATGGTGGCGCGGTCGAGGCCGGAATCCGCTCTGCCGCGCCGGTTGCCGCTTTGCAGCTGGTCGGCTATGCCGACGTGCCCGGCTTCGAGGCGAACACTGGGGGCACCGTCCAGACCACGGGCGGCGGCACCGTACTCGGCATGGAAGCGAGCTATGTTGGCCAGTTCCCGGCCCAGATCCGGCGCTTGCTCGGATCGGTCGACGGTGTCCTGGTGGCGCAGCAAACTGCGGCCAACCTGCATATCTCGTTGGGCGATGAAGTCACCATCCACCGCCACCAAGCGCCTGATATCAGCGTGACGGTCGCCGGCATCGTCGATTTGCCGAACGCCGATGCGATGTTTCAGGCGATCGGTGTCCCGCCTGGCGCCGCACCACAAGCCCCGCCCGACAACGTTTTGCTGTTGCCGATGTCTCAGTGGGAGCAGGTGTTCCAGCAGCAAGGCGCCGGCCGGCAGGATACCGTTCGGAGCGAGTTCCACATCAGGCTCGATCATCACGACCTGCCATCCGATCCGCTTGCCGCGAGCACATGGGCGACCGAGCGCGGCCAAAATTTCGAGGCCCGCGCCGCCGGTGCGGCGCTGCTTGCAAACAATCTGGCGGCTCGCCTGGAAGCCGTGCGCGAGGATGCCCTCTATGCGCGGCTGGTCTTCCTGTTCCTTGGCGCCCCAGGGGTCATCCTCGCTGTCCTGCTCACACTTGCCGTCGCAGGCGCCGGACGGGACAGGCGCCGCCGCGACCAAGCGTTGCTGCGGCTGCGCGGAGCGACGGTTGACACTGTTCTTCGCCTTGCCGCGGTCGAGGCGGCTGTCGCGGGCATCGGCGGCTCGCTACTTGGTATTTTCGTCGGAGCTGTGGCCGGATACCTCATCCTTGGGGTGGCGCTCTTGCGCAGCGAAGCCGTTGCCCTGCTCGGCACGGTGGTCGTGGCCGGAGTGGCGCTTTCTCTTGCGGCGATCCTGATCCCCACTTGGCGCGACGCTCGCGGCTCGACGGTTGCCGCCGCACGCCGGTCAATCGGCAAGCACCGGACGCCGCTCTGGAGTCGCGGCTATGTCGACTTGGTGTTGCTCGTGCTAGCCGCCGCGTTCTACTGGCGGTCGGCGGCGAGCGGATACCAAGTCGTCCTTGCCCCGGAGGGCGTGGCAGCGACGGCGGTCGACTACACGTCCTTCCTGCCTCCTGTCCTCCTATGGAGCGGGTTGGCGCTGCTTGCCGTGCGGCTGGTCGGGGCCGGGCTGCAGCACGGCCGGTCGGTCATCGCCAGAGGCCTGCGACCTGTCGCCGGTTCTCTCGCGGATGTCATCGCCGCGACCTTCGGGCGGCAGGGCCCGCGGCTGACCGCTGGCGTAGGCCTTGCAGCGCTTGCCTTCGCTTTCGCGGCATCGACCGCAATCTTCAACGCGACCTACGAGGCTCAGGCCCGGATCGACGCCGAGCTCACCAATGGCGCCGACGTCACCGTTACGGGCACACCCGCCGAGCCCGCATCCAAGGCATTCGATCGTCTTTCCAAGCTGCCGGGGGTGCTGGCCGCCCAGCCGATGCAACATCGATACGCTTACGTTGGAACGGACCTTCAGGATCTCTATGGTATCGATCCGGCGCGCATCGGGTCAGCCACAGCGATGTCCGATGCCTATTTCGCCAATGGCGACGCCGGGGCGACGCTCGCCGATCTCGCACGAACATCCGATGGCGTGCTCGTATCGCAGGAGACCGTGAACGATTATCAGCTCAGTCGCGGCGACAGCATCAATCTTCGTCTGCAAAACGCGGCTGATCACCAATACCACATCGTGCCTTTTCACATCGTAGGCGTGGTGCGCGAATTCCCCACGGCGCCCAGGGATTCGTTTCTGGTCGCCAACGCAGCTTACATTGCGCAACAGACCGGTTCCGCGGGAAGCGAGATTGTCCTGATCCGATCGAACGGCGATCCGGCCCGGGTCGCCCGAACTGTCCGAAGCGCGATCGCGGATCTGCCAGCGCTCAAGGTCAGTCAGATTGGTGATGCCGTTGCTTTGATCGGATCGAGCCTCACAGCGATCGACCTCGCCGGTTTGACGCGGCTTGAGCTGATCTTCGCGTTGGTCATGCTTGCCGTCTCGGGCGGACTGGTCCTGGGGCTAGGGCTGGCCGACCGGGAACGCTCTTTCGCCATCCTCGTCGCGCTTGGTGCCAAGCCGCGGCAGCTTGGCGCCTTTGTTTGGAGCGAAGCTGGATTGGTAGTCGGCGGCGGCATGCTTCTCGGCCTCTCGGCCGGAGCGCTCATAGCCCATGTGCTCGTCAAGCTGCTGACTGGGGTATTCGACCCGCCACCCGAGTCGCTTTCGTTGCCCTGGGGCTATTTCGCTGCCCTCGTCCTCACCGCGACCAGCGCCGCTCTGCTGGCCGCGACGAGCGAGGCGATGCGCAGCGGGGCACACGTCACCGAGAAGTTGAGAGGCGAATAAGCATCGGCCGCGCCGGCGCTGCCTTGCGAAAAATTCTACAGATTGGGGGCAGAAACCATGAAAGGAGAAAGAAATGAAACCACAAATGCTTATGGCCGCAATACTGGCGCTGGCACCGATGGGCACGGCACTCGCTGCCCAGACGTCCGGCATGATCACCGCGATCAGCAAGAAGGCCGATACGATCACGTTGTCGGACGGCAAGAACTATACCCTGCCCGAAGGGATCGAGGATACCAAACTCCGCGTCGGCGAGAAGGTTCAGCTAACCTTCGCGATCAAAGGCGGCAAGGCGGTCGTCTCTCACCTGACCCCGGAGAAGTGAGGCTTGCGGGGGCCGGCGGCACCGCCGGCCCCCGCTTTTGTACGCGATTGCGACCGATTGCTTACGTGTCAGGACCCACACCGGCATCGGCTCTAATTCTCCGCTAATAGTATCTGCGTAGTCATTGCCGGACAATGCAAACGCCAATGGCTAGACGGAGAGTGCGCCGGCGGCAGCGAGGGGCAGCCGACCACCCCGAAGCCGATGCAGGCGTGACGCGTTCCAGAATTTAGGGGATTTTTGAATGAGACAGATCTTTCTCGCCATCGCGCTCATTATTGCTCCGGTGGCGGCTTTCACGGGTTTTGAACTCTATGCCAACAATGCGCCGGCCAAAACGGCAGACCTCGGTGATCTCTCATCGTTCAAGACCATCGTTGCCGACGTTCAGGCCCTCGCTGCCAAGGGTGATCTGACATCGGCCGCAAAGCGGATCACGGACTACGAGACCGCATGGGATCAGGCCGAGAGCGCAATCCGTCCGCTGAATCCGAACGACTGGAACAGCATCGACGCTGCCTCCGATGCTGCGCTCAAGGCGCTACGCCAATCGGCCCCGTCGGCCGACAACGTCAACAAGACGCTCGCCACCCTTATGGCGGTTCTCAATCATCCGGCCCAGCCATCTCAGTAGGCCGACGCGAACCGTTGTTCCGCGCCCTTCGCGCCGCTCAACCGCGAGACGTTTCATCGCCCATTCAAGGATACTCGCCATGCCCGCTACGACAGAAACCGCGAAAGCTGTTGTCTACAATCGCGTTCCCCGCGTCACGGCCGACTTTTGGCTCATCAAACTGATGGCCGTTACCATGGGCGAAACGGCGGCCGATTATCTCAACATGCAAATGGGCTTGGGACTGACGGCGACATCGCTGATCATGTCAGCAATTCTCGCCGGCGCACTGGTTTGGCAATTTGCCCAGAAGAAGTATGTTCCTGCCGCCTATTGGCTTTCGGTGGTGCTCATCAGCATCGTTGGCACATTGATTACCGACAACCTGGTCGACAACTTCAATGTACCGCTGCTGGATACGACCATCGCATTCTCGATCGCCTTGGCGCTGACTTTCCTACTCTGGTTCCAGACAGAGCGTACGCTTTCGATCCACTCCATATTCACCAATCGACGCGAGGCCTTCTATTGGCTCGCTATCCTGTTCACCTTTGCGCTCGGCACTGCGGCGGGCGATCTGGTCGCCGAGAAGTTCGCGCTTGGATATTTGGCGACCGGCATCCTGTTCGGGATGATCATCTTGTCGCTCAGCATCGGCTATTTCTTCCTGGGTCTCAACCCGATACTCGGCTTCTGGCTGGTCTACATCCTGACCAGGCCCCTGGGAGCTTCGTTCGGCGATCTGATGTCTCAGCCCGCGCAATATGGCGGCCTCGGCCTCGGCACGATCATAACGAGTGCAATCTTTCTCGCCGCGATCGTCACGATCGTCGCCTTCATGAGCCTGCGGCACGGAGGTGACGAATTGGTCGTCGTCGGTCAAGATGGGGAGCTGCTGGCGGTGGGTGAGGGCAAAAAGCTGATTGCCGCCAACGACGGACTCTGAAGCGGTCGACAGCGCACTTTGGGACATCACCGGCCCGCGGCGACATTCCTTGCTGGCGCCGCTTTCGTGGCTGTCACAATCCGAGCGCAGGTGGAGATCCAACCAATATCCAAGCGTCAGTTGACTAGCCGAGATTGATGTCTTCGGGGCTGCAAGGGTTGAACTGGAGTGTGACAATGTATGGACTCGACGTAGCTGTAACTCGTGCCATTAATGGATTGGCGGGACATAGCGCTGCGATCGACTACTTGATGGTCTGGATCTCCGGTATCGGCGTCCCGGTCATGGTGATGGCGGTAGCCCTGCAATGGTGGCGCGGGTCTGACAGGCCGCATATACGGCATGTCATCGTGGCGGCAGGCTTCTCGTTCTTGCTGGGACTCGGCCTCAACCAACTCATTCTTCTCTTTATCCACCGGGCTCGTCCCTATGACAGCGGAGTAACAAACCTGCTGATCGAACGGAGCGCCGACTTTTCGTTTCCCTCCGATCATGCAACGGCGACCTTTGCGATTGCGGCCGCTTTTCTCCTTCACGGCGCCCGACGCTCCGGATTTGCCTTCCTTGCGGCGGCGTGCTTTGTCACCTTCTCCCGCATTTACATCGGGACCCACTACGCCAGCGACGTCTTCGGCGGAGCACTGACCGGTGTCATCGCAGCACTCATGGTCCTTGCAATATATCGCGAAGGCACCAAAGCTGACCGCCTGATCACTCGAATCTTTTAGGTTACCGGCAATGCTCGCGGGGTTTCTCTCATCGGTGATCCATTGGCTGAGCGCGCATTCCCATATTGCCTACATTGCAGTGTTCCTGCTTGCACTCTCCGAGTCGATCCCAATCATGGGCGTCGTTGTCCCCGGCACGGCGGTCATAATTGCCTTAAGTGCGCTAGTGCCGAATGGCGTTCTCCTCCTCTGGCCCTTGATGGCCGCAGCGACTTTTGGCGCGATCGTCGGAGACGGCTTATCATTCTGGCTCGGCCACCGATACCATCGCGAGATTCTCTGCCTCTGGCCGCTAAAGCGATACCCGGAGCTGATCGAGCGTAGCGAAGCCTTCTTCAAGCGGCACGGTGACAAGAGCGTGTTTATCGCCCGTTTTGCGCCTGGTGTTCGAGCATTCATCCCGCTTCTCGCGGGCATGCTCGGGATGCCCGTCAGGCGGTTCTATTCGGTCAACATCACTTCGGCCCTGGTGTGGGCACCGTCACACATTCTACCGGGCGTTCTCGTCGGTGTAACGTTCGGTGCTCTGGGCTCGGCAGCAAGGCCGTTGGCAATCCTTTTAGTCATTCTGCTCGCAACGGGTTGGGTGACGTGGCGTCTTGGGCGGTGGGTATTAAGGCGAGGTTTTCCCCTTCTGGAGGTTCTCGTCACAGAGGCACGAAGGTGGTCTGAGACCCGCAACACGTGGCTCAGCCGCCGTGTCGGCGACATGCTCGATCCGGCGCGCCCGGAAGCGTGGGTTCTCGCCATCATGCTTGGCTTACTCGGCGGGGCCGCCTGGTTGTTCCTCGGCATTCTCGAAGATGTGGTCAATGGTGATCCGCTGGTTCTCGCAGACCACGCCATTTATAACGCATTGCAGGAGGTTCGCACGCCGCTAGGCGATGCGATCATGGTTGCCATCACGGAGATTGGTGACACCAAAGTTGTGGTGGTCGTCACCACAGTCATATTCCTATGGCTTGCTTGGAAGCGGGCTTGGCGCACGGCTGCCTTCTGGCTGGCTGCTGTCGGTGGCGCGTCGGCTCTCAATACGGTCATCAAGGTGGCACTTCACAGGGCAAGACCGGATGAGCTGTTGTATTCCGGTTGGAGCGCGTTTTCTTTTCCGAGCGGCCATAGCACGACGAACATGGCGCTCTATGGCTTTCTTGCATTTCTGATCGCCGGCGAGCTTCGCCCAGCACTGCGCGTCTTGATCGGCACGGGAGCCGCAGTTCTTATCTTTATGATCGCGTGCTCGCGTCTATACCTCGGTGCACATTGGTTCTCCGATGTGGCCGGCGGAGCGGCGGTTGGATCCGCATGGTTTATTCTGCTCGCCATCTTTTATCTGCGGCGTCCGGTCGAACGAATAGGATCTTCAGCGCTGCTCGTGACCGCGTCCGCAGCCATTATCCTTGCAGGCGCCGGCAACATCTATCACAGCCACTCCACTGATATTGCGCGGTACGCGGCCAAAAACGCGATACATGCGCTCGCCGTTGCTGATTGGTGGACGACTGGTTGGCAGACCCTTCCGGACCGTCGGGTCGATCTCACCGGCGAAGTGGAAGAGCCGCTCACATTCCAGTGGGCGGGGAGCCTGCAGGGTTTGCAGGATCTTTTGCAGCAGGACGGTTGGAGGCCATCCCTCGGTTGGACGCCAGTCACTGTACTTAAATGGCTCACCGCGTCTACAGATACCACCGTTGTTCCGGTGGTGCCTCATTTTGCCAGCGGCCGTCTACCGGATATAGCCTTCGTTCGGTCCTCAACCGCGCTGGCCCCGTCGACCGCGCGGCTCGTTCTCCGTCTTTGGGAAACCGATATGAAGCTCGAGGATAGAGAGCAGACCCCGCTTTGGGTGGGTTCGATAACGGAGGAGCGGATCTACCGACTACTATCGCTAGTTACAATGGTCTCGACACAGCCTGATTTCACCGGACCACGGGAAGCGCTGGCGCGATCACTTCGGGAAGGACATCTCGTGTCGCGCGATGAAGTGGAGGCCAAGGGAGGATGGGACGGGCGTGTTCTGCTGGCTCGCCAGAAGGCATCTCATCCGCCCCCGCTCCTCCCTAGCAACCCGGCCCAGCCGGTCGGATCGGGGGCTGATCCGAGGAACAAGTGTCGCGTTTCTAATTGGCTGGAACCGTCGCGGCTCTAACCAGCTTTGACAACACTGGGATAGCGGGTCAACGGGTCTGGCACGGCGATAGCTTTCGAGGCCAGCGCCCGGCTTGTTGCAATGGCGTTCACGGTTTAGGCCAGGAACATCGCATAATGGATCGACCGGAACACACAAGCCGAAGTGGGGAGGGGCGGAGAGCAGTCTTTAGGAGCGGCTTCATTCACCTTGCGTGGCTGCCGGAATCTGCTGCGGATAGATGCCGTGCATCACAGAGGAGTTCGGACGCTTCAAGAGGCCGCGACGAGTTATTCGTTGCCCCAGATGTAGGTTTGACCGACACTCATTCGTCATGAAGGCGTAACCTCAATCGATCGGTCACGGAGAACGCAAATGACCAAGGTCGCTTTCAATATCAGCATGTCGCTCGACGGCTTCATTACCGCAGGAAACCAGACCAGGGAGGAACCACTCGGCAAGAACGGCGAATTTCTTCACGAATGGTTCTTCAACAGCGGTAGAGAGGGCGACGCATATGTGCAGCGCCTCACCAGCAATGTTGGCAGCGTGATCTGCGGGCGCAAATGCTATGACGACTCGATCCCATACTGGGACGAGAACGGGCCGACGGGGCCGTTAAAGCTGCCGCTTTTCGTCGTCACCCACCGGCCGTTACTCGCCTCGCACAGCACTGGAATCTATCACGCGGCTGGGACAATTCCCGACGCGGTGAAGCAGGCGAAGTCGGCGGCCAGAGGCAAGGATGTGAGCCTCATGGGCGGAGCCGAGGTCTTTCGCCAAGCACTGGCCGGCGGGCTTGTCGACGAGATCGAGTTGCATATCGTGCCGGTGCTCTTTGGTGCTGGGAGTCGCCTGTTCGACACGCTGCCCAACCAGATCAAGCTTGAGCCCACCAGCATGCTCGACACGCCACTCGCTCGGCATATCGCCTATCGCATTGTGAAGTAAGCGAACGCAACCAGCCCTGTCTGACCAGGGTCCAGTCCCACAAATACCGTTTATGCCCCGCGCCGCCTCAAAAGACGTGGTCGACGGTTCGATTCCCTTCAAGGCGCACGGCTTCATCCTCCGTGTGATTGTTACTCTGCCCCGTTAATGGAATCCGTTGACGGAAATCCTGCACTCGGATGTGTGGGCGGATACGCTGTTGGTCTCTATAGACTGCTGTCCAGGTAACCGCTATTTGCGATGCTGAGCACGTAGCCGAGACCTCTTGTTGACACACCCAAGGCCTCTTGAAATGAAAAAAGTCCAACGCAGTTTTGCCGTCGAGTATAAATCCGGGCAGCGGAAGACCGATCCCAAGGCCAACTCCATCTGGGGTAATATGGATCTTAAGTCTGTTGCCCGCGATGTAGAGGAAGAGGCAATGCCATTTCTGTCGGGCGGCCCGCAGGAGCGCGAAGCTACCGGCGAAGTGCCTTTCCCTGCATCAGAACAGGCCGGGCCTTTGTTGACACTGCCGCTCGGGCAGGAGACAACTGCATCGGCTTTAAAGGAGACAATGATGGCCGACGAAAGCGATACGATGACCAATACGAATGCGCCGGCCGTTGTCGAAACCGAACTTGCGCCAAAGAAGCAGCGTAAACCCCGCGCCAAGAAGGCGGCCCCTGAAACGGTGCTCGTCGAGGTACCCGCGGAACCGGCTGTAGTTTCAAGTGTAGCGGCTGGAAGGCAGAAGAGGGGACGCAAGTCCAAGTCGGCTGAAGCTGTCAGCAGTGCCAAGCGCGCGCCCGTGAAACGTGCGACGAGGCCTGCGCAGACAGTAACGATGGCCCCGATGGCGGCGGGCGATGAGATGGCGGATCTCCTGCAGTTGGAACAGGAAAACCAAAGACTGCGCAAGCTGCTAGCCGAACAACTCCGCACTGAGAATGCCGATCTGCGAAAGCGACTTAAGCTCGATTGATAATAACAGGCGGCCAGTCGCAGCCGCATTTCCGTGGCTATCGGGCTATGCATTTGGCGGCAGTTACGGCTGTCGCCAAAGCCGGAACTTGCAGCCTGCATGCGGGAAAGAACGCGAGGTCGAATAGTTGGCGTCTCCATTGAAATTTCTTGCTCGGTTGATGCGGAGGCGAGAAATCGTCACGGTCGACGACGTGAAGCCGGACATGTTGGCAATTGGCGGTCCAACTGAACCCGCTGCCGAGAAAAGCCTGAACACCGCTGATCGACCGTCAGACGAAAAGGCACAGCCTTGCAATCAACCCGATCCAGCGTCCGCAATGCCTGAGCCGTCCGAAGAATTCGGAAACGATGTTCAGGATACCGCCGACATTGCAAACGCCGAGCCAGTGAACGCCGCTGATCTGGCTTTATTCGGTAGCAATGACATCGCCGCCGCCCACCGCGCTCCGGAGCTTGACCAGACTACCGAAAGCGCGCCGCGCAAGCACGGCAGCCGCGCCAAGAGAACCGAAGCGGTTGCAATCGTTTCACCGGCCTCTCCCTTACCAACCTTCTCCGATAAGGCGAGGAGCTTGGATGAAGAGATCAGGGCGCTCCGCGGGCAGTTGACGAGCAAGCTTCAACTGCAAAACGCCCAACTGAAAAAGATGCTGGAGCGATTCGAACGCTGATCCATTTGTTAGCGACGACAACGTCACGCCCAGAAGCCAGAAATAGTCTCCGATTTGAATGGGTGCCAACGGTTTGATCCCGCTCAAGGCGCCTGGGTTTGATGCGGCGGGCCAGTGGTTCGAAATCAAATCGTGTAGGGGCAGATGACGGCGTTGAATAATTTGGTCATTATACT
>NZ_JABDWC010000040.1:0-32174 GCF_019685155.1 Rhizobium sp. NZLR1b | reverse complement strand
CGACTATTCGGTCGTACGTGACGATGACGAAGATCCCAGGCTCATCCACGGTTGTAACCAGAGGGGGAACGGGCGACTTCGTCACGCCTCTGGCCGGGTGGCCACCCGGCCAGAGGCTCAATCGCTTTCATCGCACAAAATCTCTAACGTGCAGATACAAGGGGGCTACACGGCACAGCGCCTCAAAAAATATTCCGTCAAAGCCCTGACGACTGCTGCAATTTCCCGCGGGCCTCGATCAGCGAGATCGCTTCGGAATAGCTGACGCAGGCGACGTCGGCGCGATGGCAGACGTCGCCGACCAACCGGTCGAGGGCGCGCCAGTAGGCGCCGCCGTTCATTTCGACGAAGTGGAAGCCGAGCTGGAGGGGGGTGCGGCCGCCGGCATATTGTTTGTCGAAAGCTTCTTTGAAGGCCGAATAGGCGCGCTCCTCGAAGGCAGCGCTGTCCACTCTGTCTTCTTCACCCTTGGAATGGCGGACGAAGAGATTGTAGTCCATGCCGATGATCGGCTTTTCGCTCGGGCCCTCGGGGATCAGCGGCAGGCCGAAGCGGATGATGCCGTCTTCCTCGACCGGCATGGCCGGACCTTTGGTGACGAGGCTTGCGTCATAGCTGAAACCCGCCTTCTTTTCGGCGGCGATCATATCGGCGCCCGCCGTTGCGGAAAGATAGGGTGCGCGAAAACCCTTGATGCCATGGTCGACCAGATCCCGCCAGCCGGCCGGCTCCTGGAGGCCGACGCTTGTCCAGGCATTTTTCAACGTCGCGTGGAAGGTGGCGTATTCGGCCGACCAGTCGGCCTCGCTCCAGAGACGGCCATCGAAATGGCCGCAGGCATGGCTCGATATGTCGTGGCCTTCGAGATGGGCGTGCCAGATATTGCCGAGCCTTTCGCGGATCTCGTCGTCGCTCTGGGCGAAGCCGACATTGGATTTGCCGCGCTTCTGATGCGGCGCCTGGTAGGCCTTCTTCGCCGCCTCGTTCATCAGGAAAGTGCAGGAGAGGAAATAGGTAAAGTGGGCGCCGTTCTTCGCGGCCATCTCGCGGCTCTTCAGCCAGAGCGCATTGTCGTGGGCGCCGTCGAACGAAATGATGACCAGCTGTTTCGGCCGGTCGGCCGCCTCTGCCATCGTCGGCAGGAGGAACGACACAGCCAGACAGGTGGAGAGGAGATGACGAGACATGGACACCGCGACAATTTGTTCGCGATTTCCCTCCGATAGAATTGCGGCGAAGCTGCGGTCTTACTGGCATTTTTTCACGCCAGCCGGTAAGCCATGACAAACGGCACGGAAGGGACCCGCAATGACTTTGCTTATCGTCGGCATTATACTTTTCCTCGGGGTGCATTTGGTGCGGGTGGTATCGCCCGGCTTCCGCCGTTCGATGATCGCAAGCCTCGGCGAAAAGGGGTGGCGGGCGGCCTATTCCATCGCGAGTCTGGCGACGCTGATCCTATTGATCTACGGCTTCGGGCGGGCGCGTGAAGTAACCGGAATGCTTTACAATCCGCCGGTCTGGATGGCGCATATCACGATCACGCTGATGCTGATCGCAATGATCTGTCTCGTCGCCTCGCTATTGCCGGCGGGGCATATCGCCACCAAGACCAAACATCCGATGGTGCTGTCGGTGAAAATCTGGGCGCTTGCCCATCTGCTCGCCAATGGTGAGACGTCGTCGGTGCTGTTGTTTGCGGCCTTCCTCGCCTGGGGCGTCATCCTGCGCATCTCGCTGAAAAGACGGCAGCGGGCGGGCGAGATCGTGCTTCGGCCCTTCGTCTCGGCCAAATACGACCTCTATGCCGTTATCATCGGCATCGTCGTCTGGGCGCTGATCATCTGGAAGCTGCACGAATGGCTGATCGGCGTTTCGCCGCTCGCCATGTGACCTGCGCATACCCCCGAAAATCGATTCCGATTTTTGGAAAGGATTATGCGCGGATTCAAAGTGTTAGAGCGTCCTTGGCGCATCTGAAAAGACGCGCGGCGCTCTAATCTTTCATATCCCCCTTACAACGGCGGCAAAATGGAGTAGAAGGCCCGACAATGTGCGTTTTGCACAACGTATAGGTATTTCCGCGGCCGGAGACGAGAATGGCATTCAACGACGACAGCTTCATCCGTGAAGTCAATGAGGAATTGCGCTCCGACCAGATGAAGGGCGTCTGGCGCCGGTTCGGCCGCTATATCATCGTCGTCGCCATCCTGATCGTCGCCGGCACCGCCGGCAAGGTTCTCTTCGAATATTGGGACGATACCCGCTCCTCGGGCGCCGGTGACCAGTTCCTGGCGGCGATGAAGCTTGCCGACGAGAACAAGAATGACGAGGCGCTGGCCGCGCTCGACAAGCTCGAAAAGGAAGGCCACGGCGCTTATCCGGTGCTGGCGCGCATGCGGGCCGCGACTGTCGAAGTCCAGAAGGGCGATACCGCTGCGGCGATCGCTTCCTTCAACGAGATCGGCAAGGACAATGGTGTTCCGGCCGCCGTGCGCGATGCCGCCAAAATGCGGGCCGGCTGGCTGCTCATCGAAAACGGCTCTTACGAACAGGTTTCGGCCGCGATCGAGGAAATGGCCGTCCCAGGCAACGCTTTCCGCCATTCGGCACGCGAAGCGCTCGGCCTTGCTTCCTTTAAGGGCGGCAACATGGCGCAGGCTCGGCAGTGGTTCCAGTCGATCGTCGATGATACCGACAGCCCGCGCAATGTTGCCAATCGCGCCCACATGATGCTTGATCTCATCACCGCATCCGGCAAGGCGCCCGCCGCGCAGGGCTGAGTTTTAAGGAAAAAGAATGAGTTTCACGGTCGCGATCGTCGGTCGTCCGAATGTCGGCAAGTCGACCCTTTTTAACCGCCTGGTGGGTAAGAAGCTGGCGCTCGTCGATGACACGCCGGGTGTGACCCGCGACCGCCGTCCGGGTGATGCGCGGCTGATGGGCCTGACCTTCACCATTATCGACACGGCCGGTCTGGAAGAGGCCGACGCGGAAAGCCTGCAGGGCCGGATGCGCGCCCAGACGGAAGCGGCGATCGACGAGGCGGATCTTTCGCTTTTCATCGTCGACGCTAAGAGCGGATTGACGCCCGTCGATACCGATCTTGCCGAAATGCTGCGCCGGCGCGGCAAGCCGGTGGTTCTCGTCGCCAACAAATCCGAGGCGCGCGGCTCCGACAGCGGCTTCTACGACGCCTACACGCTCGGGCTTGGCGAGCCGACGCCGATTTCGGCCGAACACGGCGAGGGCATGCTCGATCTGCGTGATGCGATCGTCGAGGCTATCGGCAAGGACCGGGCTTATCCGGCGAAGGAGGAGGTCGCCGTCACCAACGTCGACATTCCTCAGTCTGAAGGCGAGGGCAGCGATGAGGACGAAGAGCCTGCCTATGACGACACCAAGCCTTTGCGCGTGGCGATCGTCGGGCGGCCGAATGCCGGCAAGTCGACGCTGATCAACCGTTTCCTCGGTGAGGACCGGCTTTTGACCGGGCCGGAGGCGGGCATCACTCGCGATTCCATCTCGGTCGAATGGGATTGGCGCGGCCGCACCATCAAGATGTTCGATACGGCAGGCATGCGACGCAAGGCCAGGGTGATCGAGAAGCTGGAAAAGCTCTCTGTCGCCGACGCGTTGCGCGCCATCCGTTTCGCTGAGACAGTGGTGATCGTCTTCGATGCGACGATCCCCTTCGAGAAGCAGGACCTGCAGATCGTCGACCTGGTGCTGCGCGAGGGCCGCGCGGCCGTTCTCGCTTTCAACAAGTGGGATATGATCGAGGACCGGCAGGCGGTGCTTGCGGACCTTCGCGAAAAGACCGATCGGCTGCTGCCGCAGGCACGGGGCATCCGCGCGGTGCCGATCTCCGGCCAGACCGGCTGGGGCCTCGACAAGCTGATGCAGTCGATCATCGACACCGACATGATCTGGAACAAGCGCATTTCGACGGCGAAGCTCAATCGCTGGCTGGAAACGCAACAGATCCAGCATCCGCCACCGGCCGTTTCCGGCCGCCGCATCAAGCTGAAGTACATGACGCAGGTCAAGGCTCGCCCGCCGGCCTTCATGATTTCCTGCACGCGCTCCGACGCGCTGCCGGAATCCTATACGCGTTATCTGATTAACGGGCTGCGTGCCGATTTCGACATGCCGAGCGTGCCGATCCGTATTCATTTCCGTTCGGCTGAGAATCCGTTTGAAGGCAAGAAGAGGCGGACGTAGGGGTTCTTGGGGCGCCAGTTGGCGTTTGTGGAATATCCGTTCGCGTCGTGCCTGGGGTTACCCCTGCCGGGCATCTCCCCCACAGGTGGGGAGATCGGCTGGGCGGACCCGCTCGCTCCAGCATCAATTGTTTGGGGAGATGCTATCCGCGAGTCGATCTCCCCCCTTGTGGGGGAGATGCCCGGCAGGGCAGAGGGGGTAACCCCAGGTACGACCTATCTCGATCGTCTTGAACCTAAGCCACGCTCTTATTCAGCGCCTCGCGTAGCGCCACGATCTCAGCCTGTAGCCGAGTAAGATCCGCCGCATCGCGACCGCTGGCCTCGGCGATGCAGCCCGGTATGCCAGTCGCTTTTTCCTTCAGCCGCTTGCCTTCTTCGCTGAGGCGGATGACGACGACGCGCTCGTCCTCGCGGCTGCGTTCGCGCCTGATATAGCCGGCGCTTTCCAGGCGTTTGAGCAGAGGGGTCAGCGTGCTCGATTCCAGGAAGAGCTTTTCGCCGAGGCCGCCGACGGTCTGGCCGTCCTGTCCCCACAGCGCGACCATGGCCAGATATTGCGGATAGGTGAGGCCGAGTGCGTCGAGAAGCGGCTTGTAAACGCGGTTCAGCGCATGGCTTGCCGTATAGACGGCGAAGCAGATGAAATCGTCGAGCTTCAGCTGATCCTGCATGGTCATCTCCAGAACTGAGCGAGTTTATATCGTGCGATAAATAATCGCAAGCGTCTTTTTGGCATGGCAGATATGCGGATATGTAGATTGTGCAATAAATAGTCGTGCGCGATACAAAAGCCGTGTTTACGCCGAACACGGAACCGAGAGGACAAGACAATGTCGACCATCAAGACCGCAGTTTCCGCAGCAGCACTCCTGGCAGCCTCCGCCGCCGGCGCGCTTGCTGATCCGGTACTCGAGCCGACAACGCAGAAGTTCATCGATGGCCTTGCCGGCGGCAAGCCGATCTATACGCTATCGCCGACCGATGCCCGCAATGTTCTGGCCGGCGCGCAGAAGGGCGATGTGAAGAAGCCTGCGGCGCAGGAAGAGGATAAGGTCATCAAAACAGGCCCGACCGGCAGCATCAAGCTGCGTATCGTCCGCCCGGAACAGGCCAATGGCACGCTGCCGGTCATCCTCTATTTCCATGGCGGCGGCTGGGTGCTCGGCGATGCGGATACGCATGACCGGCTGGTGCGCGAGATCGCCAACGGCGCCAATGCCGCCGTCGTCTTCGTCGATTACGAACGCTCGCCGGAGGCCCGTTATCCCGTTGCCATCGAGCAGGCCTATGCCGCAACCAAATATGTCGCCGAGCATTCCAAGGAGCTCAACGTCGATGCCGGCAGGCTCGCGGTCGCAGGCGACAGCGTCGGTGGCAACATGGCGGCGGTGGTGACGCTGCTTGCCAAGGAGCGCGGCGGTCCCGCCATCGACCAGCAAGTGCTGTTCTACCCGGTCACGGACGCCAATTTCGACAACGGTTCCTATAACCAGTTCGCCAATGGCCCGTGGCTGACCAAGGAAGCGATGAAGTGGTTCTGGAACGCCTACCTGCCCGACGAAGCCAAGCGCAAGGAGCCGACGGCTTCGCCGCTGCAAGCCTCGTTGGAGCAGTTGAACGGCCTGCCGCCGGCGCTGGTCATCGTCGACGAGAACGACGTGCTGCGCGACGAGGGCGAGGCCTATGCCCGCAAACTCAGCCAGGCTGGCGTCCGAGTCACGTCAATGCGTTACAACGGCACGATCCACGATTTCGTGCTCTTGAACGCCATTGCCGAAACGCCTGCTGCACGCAGCGCGATTGCGGTTGCGAACGACACGCTTCGCAACGCTTTGCACAAGTAGGACGGATTAGTCCGCGGAGGGGAGAGGCCCGGCGGTTTCGCCGGGCTTTCTGCTTCTTGGAAGTGACTTGGCAAATTGCCAAGCCTTCTTCCATTTCGGCGTGATGACGCCGTTGGCAGCGCGGATGTTGTTGATGAACTGCAGCGTCGCCGCTTCCCAGGAATATTGCATGGCAAGCTCGCGCGCCTTGCCGCGCGAGGCGGAAAGCGCGGCAAGGCAAGCGGCCTGAAGGTCCTGGTCCAGCGCGCCGACGTCGCTGTCTTCGCCGATGATATCGAGCGGGCCGGTGACCGGATAGGCTGCGACCGGCACGCCCGATGCCAGCGCTTCGAGGATGGTGTTGCCGAAAGTGTCGGTGAGCGAGGGAAAGACAAAGACATCGGCCTGGGCATAGGCGTTCGCCAGATTCTCGCCGAATTTCACGCCGGTAAAGTGCACCTCGGGATACCGCTGCTCCAGCTCGGCGCGTGCCGGGCCTTCGCCCACCACAACCTTCGAACCCGGCAGGTCGAGATCAAGAAAGGCCGGCAGGTTCTTTTCCAGGGCCACGCGGCCGACCGTCATGAAGATCGGGCGAGGAAGGCCGAATGGCTTCTCTTCAAGAGGCATCGGATGGAATTGCGTGGCGTCAATGCCCCGGGTCCAGGGCATGAGGTTCTTGATGCCGCGTGCAGCAAGCTCGCGAGCAAGGCTCGGCGTCGCGACCATGCACCCAGCGCCGCCATTATGGAACCAGCGTACGAAGGCATAAAGCCAGCTCTGCGGTATCGGCAAGCGGGCGGAAACATATTCGGGAAAGCGCGTGTGATAGCTGGTGGAGAAGGGCATGCCCTTACGCAGGCACCAGCGGCGAGCGGTCAGCCCCAGCGGGCCTTCGGTGGCGATATGCACATAGGAAGGATTGTGTTTTTCGATCTCGCGGGCGATGCGGCGGTAATTGGCGATCGACAGGCGGATTTCGGGATAGGTCGGGCAGGGGATGCTGTTGAAGCGCTCCGGCGTGACCATCGAAACCGCAACGCCCATCGTCGCCAATTCGCGGTTGGTGTTCTCGATCGAGCGCACGACGCCGTTGACCTGCGGATGCCAGGCATCGGTGACGATCACCAGACGTTCGGGCAGGTTGCCGGCGGCTGTAGCATTGGCCCAGCTCTCGCCATGATGAGTGTTTGCTGGACGTTGCAGCATGTCACAATTTCCATCCGCGTTGCCTCGATATGCAACGCTTAGCCCCAAAGCGGGGTTCCGGAACGGCGATTCCCGCCTGCCTATTTTGAGGCATGATCATGATGGAAATATTACAGCCGCATGCCAGCGGTTGCAGGGCTTTCAGCCGCCGGATTCCCGCGATTATGTCAGCGGTCGATCGCGGCTTTCGTGCGGAACGAACGACGGCGCCGGTCGTGGACCGGCGCCGTTTGGAAGGTTAAGCGGCGGCGGAAGCCGAGCTTGCAGTCGGAACTTCCGAAATCGTCTTCAGAACCTGCGAAGCGATCTGGTAGGGGCAGCCCTGAGAGTTCGGACGGCGGTCTTCCAGATAGCCCTTGTAATCGTTCTTGACGAAGGAGTGCGGGACGCGGATCGAAGCGCCACGGTCGGCAACGCCGTAGGAGAACTTGTTCCACGGTGCCGTTTCGTGCTTGCCGGTCAGGCGCTTGTCGTTGTCGGGACCGTAGACTTCGATGTGGTCCATCAGGTTCGTTTCGAACTGCGCCATCAGCGCTTCGAAATAGGCCTTGCCGCCGACTTCGCGCATGAACTTGGTCGAGAAGTTGCAATGCATGCCCGAACCGTTCCAGTCGGTGTCGCCGAGCGGCTTGCAGTGATACTCGATGTCGATGCCGTACTTTTCGGTCAGGCGCTGCAGCAGGTAGCGAGCCATCCAGATCTGGTCGGCGGCTTTCTTGGAGCCCTTGCCGAAAATCTGGAATTCCCACTGGCCCTTGGCCACTTCGGCATTGATGCCTTCGTGGTTGATGCCGGCAGCGAGGCAGAGGTCGAGATGTTCTTCGACGATTTCACGGGCGACGTCGCCGACGTTCGAATAGCCGACGCCGGTGTAATATGGACCCTGCGGAGCCGGGTAGCCCTGCTCGGGGAAGCCAAGCGGACGGCCGTTCTGGTAGAAGAAGTATTCCTGCTCGAAACCGAACCAGGCATCTTCATCGTCGAGAATGGTTGCGCGAGCGTTGCTCGAGTGCGGCGTGACGCCATCGGGCATCATGACTTCGCACATGACGAGCGCGCCGTTGGTGCGGGCCGGGTCGGGATAGATGGCGACGGGCTTCAGCACGCAATCGGAACTGCGGCCTTCGGCCTGCATGGTCGACGAACCGTCGAAGCCCCAGAGCGGAAGCTGTTCCAGCGTCGGGAATACGTCGAATTCCTTGATCTGCGTCTTGCCACGCAGGTTCGGTACCGGAGTGTACCCATCGAGCCAAATATACTCGAGCTTATATTTTGTCATCGTGACTCTCTCAATGCGACAAAGGTGAGCAAATCCGGAAGCGATTTCGGCGCGTAAAGCGCATCCGACCGCCAGGGGATGACACTTTAAAAGCACGTAGCGTGCCAGTTTGGCCGAGGGAGAAGAAAAAATCGCAAATCGGCAGGCCAACATGCGTTTTCTTTTGCCGAAACCACCCCGTTTTGACGGGGGAAGGCCGTATCATCAGCAGGAAACCGAGTTTTTCGCTGCGGAACCGGATGAAAATTTCGGCGTTAGCTTGGGAGTGATGAAGTGTTGAACAAATAGGCGGACGCTCTCGGCGCAGACAGCATATCGATCAATCATAATATATTGATGCATATAATTTGTGCAATTTGCATAAACTATGGGCACCGTGTTATGGTCGTAGCCTTGAATGTTGATGCGCCGAACTGAATGGAGGCGATCTCATGCCCACCGGTTTCCACCGTGAATCTGCAACGATCTACCAGTTTCCCGTTAAGCCGACGCGGACCGCCAATCGGTTCGAACGCGCCCGGCTGATGGAACGCGAGGCAGCCGACGTCTGCGACGCAGCGCTTGACAGCTGCTGGTATCATGACGAGGCGGTTCGCGAGTCCGATCGGCCGACGAAGTCCTGATTTTTTATCCCCGCAACCCGGGGCAAAAACTTCAACAGGCGAGCGCGCTTGCGCGTGCGGGTCAGCCGCCCTTCAATCCAAGCTTGTCCTTTGCCACCAGCGCGCCGTGTTCACTGACGACGTGGGCTGCAACGCCTGCGGCGAAGCCGGCTGCTGCGGTTGCGTCCTCTGTTTCAAGATAGTGTGCGAGGAAGGCGCCGTTAAAACTGTCGCCCGCGCTGGTGGTATCGACCACCTTCTCCACCTTTTCGGCCGGAACGAAGCTCTCTTCGCCGGCAAAGTTCAATCTCACCCCATCCGCGCCGTTCTTGACGACGACGTCGGCGGCGCCGAGTCCGTGATAGCGGTGGATCGTCGCCTCGATGGAATCATCACCGAAATGGGCGGCCTCGTCGTCGAAGCTCGGCATCACGAGCACGGACGAGCGAGCGCCCTCGCTGATCGTCGTGTGCATGATGTCATAGCTCGACCACAGGCGGGGGCGGATGTTCGGGTCGAACACCACCAGCTTGCCGGCGGCCTTGGCGCGGCGGATTTCGGCGAGCAGCGTCGTGGCATCCTCCGGCGGCAGGATGGCAAGGGTGATGCCGGAGAAATAGACGACATCAGCGCTTTCCACCGCCTCACGCAGGCGATCCGGGTCGGCCGCGAGGCTGCGGGCAGCCGAATTATCGCGCCAGTAGCTGAAGGAGCGCTCGCCGTTTTTCAGGTTGATCATGTAAAGGCCGGGCGTCTTGCCCTTGATGCGGTGAATAAGGCTGGTGCCGATGCCTGCCTTGTCGATGAAGGCCACCATCTCATCCGACATGGCGTCCTCGCCGAGGGCGGTGAAATAATCGACCGACCAGTCGGCGGCAAGGCAGGCGCGGGCATACCAAGCGGTGTTGAACGTATCGCCGGCGAAACCTTTGCGCAGCAGGCCGTCACCTGCCTGCGAGAGTTCCACCATGCATTCACCGATCGATAGAAACCGTCTGCTCACCTTGCCCTCCCGGCATTGCTCTTCATCGCTGATACGCGGAGCCAGCCAGAGTGACAAGCGCTGATATCATTGGCGCCGATATCGCGGGAGGTAAAAGCCCGCCCTCGAGACGCGGCGAAGGCGGGCGCTGCGAGGGCTGCCTATTCGTGGATGGTGTAGCTGCCCATCTGGCAAAGATCCTGCGTATCTTCGGTGGTTTCGAGGTTTGATCCTTCCTCGAACTCGAAGCGCATATCGTATTTGCAGACGGTGCGGCCATCGGCGATGGTGATGTCCATGCTTTCGCCCGGATTGAGAACTTCATCGCCGAAGACGTCCTCTTCCCAGTTGTCGACGCCGGTTGGAGCGCTGTAGAAGCGCGCCAGGACGGAGTTCGTGCCGTTGGTCAGCTTGAACTTCAGATCTTCGGCATGCGACGAAGCGGCGGAGGCAGCGATAATCGCGGCCGCAACCGCGATCAATCCTGATAGTTTCGATCTCATATATGCGTTCCCCAGCCCTTGATTGGGCGGGAAAGAAATAGCACGTGCGCGGATAAATCTTTCTTATCGGGGATTTTAGAACCCAAAATAAGTCCGCTTTTCCAAGCGCTTCATCCTGAAGTTGCGTGGCCGCTCATGGCCTGTCCATATGATAACAGGCGGCCTTCTGACCGGGGCGGACTTCCTCGGTCGGCGGCATTTCGGTGCGACAGATATCGGTCGCCTTCCAGCAGCGCGGCGAGAAGACGCAGCCTTTCGGCGGGTTGAGCGGCGAGGGCGGATCGCCCTGCAGGCGGATGCGGGTGCGCAGCCGCGCGAGCTTCGGATCCGGGATCGGTGCTGCGGAAAACAGCGCCTGCGTATAGGGGTGAGCCGGATGATCGAAGACGGTGGCGCAGTCGCCGGCTTCCACCACCCTGCCGAGATAGAGCACCAGAACATCGTCGGAGATCAGCCGCACGACGGAAAGATCGTGGCTGATGAAGATCAGCGTCAGGCCGAATTCCTTGCGCAGCTTGCGCAGAAGCGTGATGACCTGGCCCTGGATCGAAACGTCGAGAGCCGAAACCGGCTCATCGCAGATGATGAGCTTCGGTTTGGTGATGACGGCGCGGGCAATGCCGATGCGTTGCGCCTGGCCGCCGGAAAATTCGTGCGGATAACGGTTGATCATCTCCGGCACCAGGCCGACGGCGGTCATGATCTCGCGGACGCGTTCGGTGCGCCCGGCCTTCGAAAGTTTCGGCTCGAAGACGGTGAGCGGCTCGGCGATGATGTCGCCGACCGTCATGCGCGGGTCGAGCGAGGCGATCGGATCCTGGAAGATGATCTGCATGTCGCGGCGGGCGGCGCGCATTTCCTCTTCAGACAGGTCGAGAAGGTTGCGGCCCTGCCAGAGGATGCGGCCCTTCTGCGATTTCAGCAGCCGCAGGATGGAGCGGCCGAGCGTGGACTTGCCGCAGCCGGATTCGCCGACAATGCCGAGTGTGCGGCCTTCTGCGAGGTCGAAGCTGACATTGTTGACGGCGGTGAGGAAAATCGGCGGTTTGAACAGGCCCTTCGCCGGCAGTTCGAACTGGGTCGTCAGGTTCTCGACCCGCAGAAGCGATCGTTCAGCCATGGCTCAGCAACTCCTCACGACGCGGGAAGGGATGGTAGCAGGCGGCGCAGTGGCGCGGCGCCAGTGTTTCGAGTGACGGCGGACGGTCGATGCAATCGTCCTGGACCTGGGAACAGCGCGGCGAGAAATTGCAGCCCTTCGGCAGGTGCTGCAGGTTCGGCGGGCGCCCGGGGATGACGACGAGATCGTCGACATCCTGGTCCGGCCGCGGGATCGAGGCATGAAGCGCCGCCGTATAGGGATGGGCCGGGTTGTCGAAGAGTTCGTCGACGGGCGCTTCCTCGACGATGCGGCCGGCATACATAACGGCGACGCGGTCGGCGAGGCCGGCGACGACGCCGAGATCGTGGGTGATCATGATGAGTGCCGTGTTCATCTCCGCCGTCAGATCGTTGAACAGATCGAGGATCTGTGCCTGGATGGTGACGTCGAGCGCCGTCGTCGGTTCGTCGGCGATCAGCAGCTTCGGTTTGGTAAGCAGCGCCATGGCAATGACGATACGCTGGCGCATGCCGCCGGAAAGCTCATGGGGATAGAGATGGAAGCGCCGCGTCGGGTCGGGGATGCCGACGCGTTTCAGCATGTCGAGGGCCGCCTCAGATGCAGCTCGCGCCGTCAGGCCGCGGTGGACCTCGAGCTGTTCCGTCAGCTGCCGGGAGATCTTCAGCGACGGGTTCAAGGCGGTCATAGGGTCCTGGAAAACCATCGCCATGTCCTTGCCGCGGATCTGGTCGAGCGCGCGCGGCTTCAGCGACAGTACGTCCTTGCCTTCGAGCAAGGCCTGGCCCGTCGTCCTGCCGTTCTTGGCGAGCAGGCCCATGATGCCGAGGAAGGTCTGGCTCTTGCCGGAGCCGGATTCGCCGACGATGGCGATGCGTTCGCCGCGCCGGACGGTGAGATTGATGTTCGAGACCGCCTTCACCTCGCCGTCAGGTGTTTTGAAGGTGATCGAATAGTCCTTGAGTTCAAGGAGTATTTCTTTCTGCGTTTCATGGGGCATTCTAGCGATCCTTCGGGTCGAACGCATCGCGCAGGCCGTCGCCGATGAAGAGCAGACTGAGCAGTAGCGCCACGAGGAAGCTTGCCGGGAAGATCAGCAGCCACGGCATGCTTTCCATGGCATCGCTCCCCTCGGCGATCAGCGTGCCGAGCGAGGTCAGCGGTTCCTGGACGCCGAAGCCGAGATAGGAAAGAAAGCTTTCGGTGGCGATGATCTCGGGCACGGTCAGTGCTGCGAAGATCACTACGGGTCCGACGAGGTTCGGAATGATGTGCTTGAGGATGATCTTGAGCGGTCTCTGCCCGGAGGCACGGGCCGCCTCGATGAATTCCCGGTGCTTGATCGACAGCGTCTGGCCACGCACGATGCGGGCCATGGTCAGCCATTCCAGCGCGCCGATCGCGGCGAAAAGCAGATAGACGTTGCGGCCGAAAATTACCATCAGCAGGATGACGAAGAGGATGTAGGGGAACGCGTACATGATGTCGACGAAGCGCATCATGATCGCGTCCAGCCTGCCGCCAATATAGCCCGAAATCGCACCGTAAAGTACGCCGATGACGACCGAGACGACGGTCGCCGTCAGCGCCACAGCAAGGGAGATGCGGGTGCCGTAAAGCACGCGAGCGAGAAGGTCGCGGCCGTTCGGGTCGGTGCCGAAATAATGGCCGGTCTCAATCGAGGGCGGGATGCGGAAGGCGGCCCAATCAGGATCCTCGTAGTTGAAAGGAATGAACCAGGGGCCGAGGAAGGCGGCGAGGATCAACAGCGCCAGGACCACGATCGATAGGACGGCCGCCTTGTTGCGCCCGAGACGGCGCAGTGCATCCTTAGTGAGCGAACGGCCTTCGGGTGCCAGGCCCTCCGCTTCCAGAAGCTCCTGGGCGAGCAGCTCGCGTTTTGCGGGGTTGAGGATCATCGGTTTCTCACTTTCGGGTCGAGCCAGGCATAGGCGATATCGACCAGAAGGTTCAGGAATACGATCAGCACCATGTAGAAAATGACCGTGCCGAGAACCATGCCGTAATCGCGGTTCAGCGCTGCGTTGACGAAGTAGCGGCCGATGCCGGGCAATCCGAAGATGCTTTCGACAACGAGCGAACCAGTGAGAAGATAGCTTGCCGCCGGCCCGAGATAGGAGACGACAGGCATCAACGCCGGTTTCAGCGCATGACGCATTACCGTCAGCCGCGGGCCGATGCCCTTGGCCTTGGCTGTTCGGATGAAGTTCTGGTTCATCACCTCGATCATCGAGCCACGGGTGATGCGCGAGATGCGGCCTGCATGCGGCAGAGCCAGAACGACGATCGGCAGGACCAGGTATTTGATCGAGCCGTCACCCCAGCCGCCGACCGGAAACCAGGCGAGATGGATGCCGAAGATAAGCTGCAGGATCGGCGCGATCAGGAAGTTCGGCAGCACGACGCCGACCAGGATGAGAGCACCGAGAATGTAATCCGGCGTCTTGTTCTGGTAGAGCGCCCCAAGACAGCCAACGGCGACGCCGATGATGATGGCGAGCACGAAGGCGGCCGTGCCGATGGTGAAGGTGTAGGGCAGACCGATCATGATCTGCTGTGCGACGGTAAAATCCTCGCTGGCGAAGGAGGGGCCGAGATCGCCCCGGAGCAGGTCACCGACATAGATCAGGTACTGCTGAATCAACGGCTTGTCGAGATTGTAGTGGATCGCGAGGTTCTTCAGGATCACCGGCGGCAATGGCCTTTCGCCATCGAACGGGCCGCCGGGGGCAAGGCGCAAAACGAAAAAGCAGGCTGTGACGGCGATCCACAGAACGGGGATCGTCGAAAGCAATCGACGGAGGGCGTATTTGATCATGGTCGTGGGCCGGTCCTTCCAGCAGTGCGCGAGAAGGACCGTTTTCCCTTACTCTTTCATCGACAGCCAACGGGTGCGGTGGATGTCCTGGATGTTGTCGACGAAGCCTTCGATCTTCGGAGAAACGACGTTCTTCGAAACGTAGTAGTAGATCGGCAGGGCGGCGGAATCATCCAGCGCCAGCTGCTCGGCCTTCTTGAAGATTTCGGCGCGCTTTTTCAGATCCGTCTCGGCGTTGCCGTCCTTGATCAACTTGTCGTACTCGGGATTGGACCAGCGGCCGTAGTTCATCTGGACGCCTGTGACCAGGAGATTCAGGAAATTGTCCGGATCGTTGTAATCGGCGAGCCAGCCAGCGCGGCCGATCTGCACCTCGCCGCGCTGCAACTGGTCATAGTGCACCTTGGTCTCGGCATTGACGAGTTCGACATTGACGCCGAGCGGCTTCCACATCGAGGCGATCGCAACGGCGATGCGTTTGTGGTTGTCGTTGGTGTTGTATTTGAGCTCGGCAGTCAGCGGATGATCCGGGCCGAAACCGGCTTCCTTCAGCAGCTTCTTGGCTTCTTCGACCTTGTCCTTATAAGGAAGGTCCTTCCAGGAGACGTAGGCCGGTTCGCCGTAGTTTGCGGTACCCGGCGGAACCCAGGAATAGGCCGGCAGTTCGCCGGTGCCGAGAATCTGCGGGCCGATGACTTCGCGGTTGATCGCCATGGAGAGAGCCTGGCGCACGCGCTTGTCGGCGAAGGGCGGCTTGGTCGAATTGATGACGTAGTAGTAGAGGCCGGAGAAGGGCGCCACATGCGCCTGGCCAGGCAGGTTCTTTTTCATCCACTCGTACTGGTCGGTCGGGAAGTCGGTGAGGATATCGAATTCGCCGGCGCGGTAGCGTTTCAGCGCGGCTTCCTGGTCTTCGAGCACGAAGAACTTCGCGCCGTCGATCTTCAGGTCCTTGGCGCCGTACCACTGGTCGTTCTTGACCGTGGTGACATGCGAGCCCGGAACCCATTCGACCGGCTTATACGGACCGTTAGTAACGATGTTGCCGATCTTGACCCAATCCTGCCCCTTCGCCTCGACGACGTGCTTGGGCAGCGGATAGGCGGTGTAATGCATCAGGGCATTGAGGAAATAGGGGGTCGGATTTTCAAGGGTGATTTCGAGTGTCTTGTCATCGATCGCCTTGACGCCGAGCTCGTTGAGATCGGTGATCTCACCCTTGTTGATCTTTTCGGCATTCTTGATGGTGAACTGCAGATAGGCATAATCGGCGGCGTTCTTCGGGTCGACGAGGCGCTGGAAGGCGAAGACGAAGTCTCCCGCCGTTACCGGCTGGCCATCGGACCACTTGATGCCGTCGCGAAGTTTGAAGGTGTAAACCTTGCCATCAGGCGAAATCGTCCAGCTTTCTGCCTGGCCGGGGACCGGATTATCCTTGGCGTCCTCGGTGACCAGACCTTCGAAGATGTCGCCGGCGATACGATTTTCCCAGTCTCCGGAAAGCTTCTGCGGATCGAGCGACTGCGGGTCGCCACCATTGTGAATATTCAGTGTGGCGGCATGCGCCGAAAACGCCAGCAATGTGCCAAGCATTGCAGAGGCGAGAAATTTTTTCGTGAACTGGTTCATGGTGGGTCCACCTTTCTAGGCTTTGCGCCTTTATTAGACATCTGTTCCCGACGTTTGACCTCTTACGTGCAGGTCAGCGCGCACCTTATCGCAAAGGAATCGCGTTGCAACCCCAAATCCGGACGCTGGAAACGGGTTGTGGATAAGCCTATATGCGTCTCCTCCTTGTCGGATCGCGACGACGCGTCGCTGCCCTCCTAACCGCCTCCATTAAGGCCCCACCCTGGTTGTCTTTTGCCCCGTCCGCTTTAGTGTGGCGGCGCAGACGAGGCAGGAGATTTAGTCGATGGCATTGCAAGCAGGCGGGAATGCGGACTGGTGGCGCGGCGCGGTGATCTATCAGGTATACCCGCGCTCGTTTCAGGACACCAACAGCGACGGGCTCGGCGACCTCAAGGGGATCACCCGCCGGCTGCCGCATATTGCCAGCCTCGGCGTCGACGCGATCTGGCTTTCGCCCTTCTTCAAGTCGCCGATGGCCGACATGGGTTATGACGTTTCCGATTATTGCGATGTCGACCCGATCTTTGGGACGCTCGCCGATTTCGACGAGATGATGGCCGAGGCGCACGGGCTCGGCATCAAGGTCGTCATCGATCAGGTAATCTCGCACACGTCCGACCGGCATCCGTGGTTCGTCGAGAGCCGGACAAGCCGGACCAATCCCAGGGCGGACTGGTATGTCTGGGCCGACCCGAAGCCGGATGGCACGGCGCCGAATAACTGGCTGTCGATCTTCGGCGGGCCGGGCTGGGAGTGGGACGGCGTGCGCCGGCAATATTACCAGCACAATTTTCTGACCTCGCAGCCGGACCTGAATTTCCACAGCAAGTCCGTGCAGGATGCGGTGCTGGAGACGGTGAAGTTCTGGCTCGACCGCGGCGTCGACGGCTTCCGGCTGGATACCGTCAACTATTATTTCTGCGACAAGCAGCTCAGAAGCAATCCGCCGCATGAGCCTGATGAGGATGATGCCGGCCTCGATGCGCCCGACAGCAATCCCTATGGCATGCAAAACCACCTCTACGACAAGACGCAACCGGAAAACGTCGATTTCCTCAAACGCTTCCGGTTGCTGCTTGACCAATACGAGGATCGTACGACCGTCGGTGAAGTCGGCGACGGCGGGCGTTCGCTGAAGACGGTGGCCGCCTATACCAGCGGCGGCGATAAGCTGCATATGTGCTACACATTCGACCTCTTGGGACCGGATTTCACCGCCGAGCATATTCGCGGCTGCGTCGAGGCTTTCCAGAAGTCAGTGACCGACGGCTGGGTCTGCTGGGCTTTTTCAAACCACGACGTCATGCGCCATGTCAGCCGTTTTGCGCTGACGGCCGATGAGCGGCTCGTCATCGCCAAGCTGGCGATCTCGGTGCTTGCGGCGTTGCGCGGCTCGATCTGCCTCTACCAGGGCGAGGAGCTCGGTCTGCCGGAGGCGGAGCTCGCCTTCGAGGATCTGCGTGATCCCTACGGCATCCGCTTCTGGCCGGCCTTCAAAGGCCGCGACGGATGCCGCACACCGATGCCCTGGGAGGCCGGCAAGGCGCATGCGGGCTTCACGTCTGCAGAAAAGAGCTGGTTGCCGGTGCCTTACGAGCAGGCCGCACTTTCCGTGGATACGCAGGAGGGGAACGACAGCTCGGTGCTGCATCACTACCGCAAGACGCTCGCATTCCGAAAAAAACACCCGGCGCTGATCGACGGCGAGATGACCTTCATCGGCACCAACCAGGATCTGCTCGTCTTCACCCGCGAAAAGGACGGGGAAAAACTGCTCTTCGTTTTCAACCTGACGCGCAAGCCAGCGGAATTCCGCCTGCCTGGGGGCTTGGTGCTGGGCGAACCGCTTGAGATGCCGGGCTTTGAACCGGTGTCGGCTTCGGGGCTGGTGAAGCTTGCGGCGCTGGACGGGTTCTGTGCGCGGGTCTGATGTCCACGCTATCGCCGCGCAGGAGATCGGGCTTGAACTGACGACGAGGCATCACGCGGTTTGAGATTTGGATATCCGCTCTCACGAAATCTCGTATGCCATATCAGTTGTATCACCCGATCAGTGCGAACTTGTCCACATCCACCATGCCGCGGTCAGAGATCTTCAGGTGCGGGATGACCGGCAGCGGCAGGAAGGCGAGTTGGAGGAAGGGTTCCTCCAACGTGGCGCCGAGAGCGAAGGCGGCCTTACGCAGATGGTGCAGCGTATCGCGGACCGTTTCATAGGGCTCGAGGCTCATCAGGCCGGCGATGGGCAGGGCGATTTCGCCGGTAACCTTGCCATCTTCGACAACGACGAAGCCGCCCTTGATCTCGCCGAGGCGGTTTGCGGCATGCGCCATGTCTTCCTCGCTGACGCCGACGACGCAGATATTGTGGCTGTCATGGCCGACGGTGGAGGCGATCGCGCCTTTCTTCAGGCCAAAGCCCTGGACGAAGCCGTTGGCGTGGTTGCCGTTCTTGCCATGGCGCTCGATGACGGCGACCTTGATGATGTCGTTGGCAAGGTCGACCGCCGTCTCGTTGCCCCTGACGGGCAGGCGGTAGCGGCGATGCTCGGTGATGATCTTGTCCGGCATGACGCCGATAACTGGCGTTTCGCCCTCGGCGACCGGCACGCCGAAATGGGCGGCGTTGACGGGCCGGGCCTTGACGCTGTCGAGGCCGATCGGTGCAACCGGTCTGCGTGAGGAAAAGAGCGCATCGGTGACGCGGCGGCCGGCGGAAAAGACCATGTCGGCACGGCAATCTTCCAGGCTCTCGAGTACCACCAGGTCGGCGCGCCAGCCCGGCGCGACCAGGCCCCGGTCCCTGAGGCCGAAGGCGCGGGCGGCCGAGATCGAGGCGGCGCGGTAGATCGCCAAGGGCTCGACGCCGCTTGCGATCGCCGTGCGGATCATGTGATCGAGATGGCCCTGTTCGGCGATATCGAGCGGATTGCGATCGTCGGTGCAGAGCGCCAGGAAGGGTGAAAGCCGCTCGGTGATAATGGGCATCAGCGCGGCAAGATCCTTGGATACCGAGCCCTCGCGCACGAGGATATGCATGCCTTTGCGGATCTTTTCCAGCGCCTCGGTGGCGGTCGTGCATTCATGCTCGGTGCGGATGCCAGCCGAGAGGTAACCGTTGAGGTCGTTGCCGGTCAGCAGCGGCGCGTGACCGTCGATGTGGCCGCCCTGGAAGGCGTCGAGCTTGGCCATGCAGACGGGATCCTTGTGGATCACGCCGGGGAAATTCATGAATTCGGCAAGGCCGATGACCTTCGGATGGTGGCGGAAGGGCAGGAGGCGCTCGATCGGCAGATCGGCGCCGGAGGTTTCGAGATGGGTTGCCGGAACGCAGGAGGAGAGCTGGACGCGGATGTCCATGATCGTCTCGAGCGCGGATTGGAGAAAGAACTCGATGCCGGCTGCGCCGAGCACATTGGCGATTTCGTGCGGATCGCAGATCGCGGTGGTGACGCCGTAGGGCAGAACGCAGCGGTCGAATTCATGCGGTGTGACGAGCGAAGATTCGATGTGCAGATGCGTGTCGATGAAGCCGGGAACGACTGTTTTTCCCGATATGTCGATCTCGGTTTCACCCTGATAATTGCCCGAAGTGCCGACGATGCGATCGCCGCCGATGGCGATGTCCGACTGGACGAGTTCGCCGGTGACGAGATCGAAGAAGTGCCCACCCTTCAGCACGATATCGGCCGGCATGCGGCCGACGCCCTGGTCGATGAAACGCTCAAGTCTGCTGGTCATGGCATTGCTCACATTGCAACCGATTCCGAAGTTATAGCCGATCTGCGGCGACATGCGATGCCTGCAAACAAAACCGGGCGCCGTGGTGGCGCCCGGTCGCTGTCTCGATGTCGTGGCTTACTCGGCGGAAACGATCTTGCCGCCTTCCCACTTGTAGAGCGAGAAGCTTTGCGAGGTCAGGTCGCCGGTTTCGCCATAGGTGACCTTTCCGATAGCGGTCGGGATCTCCTTGCCGTCCTTCAGAGCGGCCGCGACGGCTGCACCATCCTCGGCGCTGCCGGCCTTCTCGATGCCGGCCTTCAGCACTTCGACAGCGGCATAGGCGTTGAGCGTGAAGGCTTCGGCCGGGATGTTCTTGGCAGCGAGCGCCTCGGCTGCGGCCTTGGAATCCGGGCTCTTCGTTGCGTCCGAGGCGTTGGTGAAGACGGTGCCGGCGGCGGCATCCGTGCCGATTGCCCAGAATTCGGTGTTGGAGAGGCCGTCGCCACCGATGATCGTGGCGTTGGCGGCGAGGTCATGCAGCTGGCGGGCGAGCAGGCCGCCTTCAGGGTGGTAACCGCCGAAATAGACGACGTCGGCTTTCTCCGACTTGATGCGGGTGGTGAGCGCGCTGAAGTCCTTGTCACCAGGGGTGATCGCGTCGTTGACGACTTCGGTGATGCCGCCGGCGTTCAGCGTCGCCTTGAAGGCGTCGGCGAGGCCTTTGCCGTAGGCGCCCTTGTCGTTGACGATGGCGACGCGCTTGTCCTTGAAATTCTTCAGCACGTATTTGGCGGCAACTTCGGCCTGCTGGTCGTCGCGCCCGCAGGTGCGCAGCACGTTGGTAAGACCGCGCTTGGTCAGGTCGGGGGCCGTCGCAGTCGGAGTGACCATCAGCACGCCGTTTTCAGCCAGCACGTCCGACACCGGAATGGCGACACCCGAGGTGACCGGGCCGACGACGAAGCGAATGCCGTCGGCGACGACCTTGTTGGCGGCGGAAACACCCTGCTTGGGTTCGCCGGCATCGTCGGCCAATTCGAGGATAACCTTCTGGCCGAGAATGCCGCCCTTCTTGTTGATCTCGTCGACGGCGGTCTGAGCGCCGTTCTTTACCTGGTCGCCATAGGCGGCGACGGGACCGGTCAGCGGCGCAATCAGGCCGATGGTGATATCGGCGTGAGCAAGCGGTGCAAAGGCGAGCGACGCAACGAGGGTCGCCGTCAATGTCTTGAGGGTCATAGTCTGTCTCCTTGGATGGGGTCATTGACCCGCGATGAGGTGCTACGCCGGCTTTCCGGATCGTTCAACAGCGCTAGGCTGTGCCAAGGACGATCGATTTCGGCGCGATCAATACGTCCTCCGGCCATATTTGGCTCGGATGGATGCAACGGCAAGATTTCTAAGAATTTTGGTGAGATTCCGCAAGATGATAACAAAATGAAACGAAAATCGAGGCAGCGCGGCACGGTTTCGTCGAAAATCGTTCGATCCGGCCCTGTCTTCCGCTTTTCGGAGGAGGCTCGGGGAGCCCATATAAGGGATGAGCGGATGTTCTCTCGTATCTGGAACTTCAATTTTGTTTGAGATTAACATTTGATTCTACCAATCAGAGTAGAATCATTGTTCGTGCATATATTGCTGCGATGCAAAAACGGTCGACGATAAACAGAGAGATATTTCAGGAACAGAGATCTGCATGCTCAAGCGTATCGAAGCCAGACAGGTGCGCACCGGAATGTTTGTCGAGGCGATCGAGGGTGTGTGGCAAGATCCTCTTCTGTCCAAGAGAAGATTTCTCCTGCGCCGTGAAATGGATGCCCTGACTCTTCGCAAGAGTGGCATTCCAGGCGTAGTCATCAATACCAGCAGGGGCGTCGATATTGATGGCCTGCCAACTGGCAATATCGAGATCGACACCAAGGCCGCACACGAGACGATTCAGAAATCCGTGCAGGTGCTGGAGAACGTTTTCGGTCGGTTGCAGCATGGCGATGGGATCAGCGTCGATCAGGTGGCGCCGGTGATTTCCTCGGTCTCCAAGTCGATCGATCAGAACCCGACCGTCTTCCTAAGCGTTACGCGCCTGAAATCCAGGGACGAGGTGACGTTCCTGCATTCCATTTCTGTGAGTGCGCTGATGATCCTTTTCAGCCGCCATCTCGGACTTGACGAGACAACCGTGCAGATGCTCGGCACAGCAGGATTGCTGCACGACGTCGGCAAGCTCGAAATTCCGCTCGAGGTGCTCAACAAGGAAGGACGCCTGGACGAAGACGAGATCAAGATGATCCGCGACCATCCGGAAAAGGGACACGCAATCCTGTCGCGTCAGGAAGGCATGCCGGAGATCGTTCTCGACGTTTGTCTCAACCATCATGAGCGGATCGACGGCAAGGGTTATCCCCGCAAACTTTCCGAGACGCAGGTCAGCTTCCATGCGCGCCTTGCGGCGATTTGCGACGTCTATGACGCCGTCACCTCGGTGCGACCCTACAGGGCGCCATGGAGCGCCAGCCAGGCACTGAAATGGATGCTTGGTAACGAAGGGCATTTCGATCGCCGGCTTCTGAAGAAATTCGCCCTCTGCCTGTCGGTCGCCGCCGTGACCTGAGGTGGATCCATCAAAAAAGGCCTGCGTGGACTTGCGCCCGCCGCAGGCGATGATGCCGAAAGCTTGAGAACTTTCTCAGATATTGTTCTGCAGGATGGTCCGCAGCTTGCCGAAGAGTTCATCGATGTGGTGCTTCTCGATGATCAGCGGCGGAGAGAGTGCGATGATATCGCCGGTGGTGCGGATCAGCAGGCCGGTTTCATAGGCTTTCAGGAAAGCGGTGAAGGCCCGCTTGGTCGGCTCGCCAGCGATCGGATCGAGTTCGATCGCGCCGATCAGGCCGGTGTTCCTGATGTCGATGACATTGGGGCAGTCCTTCAGTGAATGCAGCGCGTCGGCCCAGTAATCGGAAAGCTCGGCGGCGCGTGTTAGCAGCCCCTCTTCCTTGTAGGTGTCGAGCGTGGCGAGGGCGGCGGCGGAGGCGATCGGGTTGCCGGAATAGGTGTAGCCGTGGAAGAACTCGATCATATGCTCCGGACCGTTCATGAAGGCATCATGGATTTCGGAGGTGACGAAGACGGCGCCCATCGGAATGACGCCATTGGTCAGTCCCTTGGCTGCGGTGATCATGTCGGGCTTGACGTCGTAATATTGCGCGGCGAAGGGCGCGCCGAGGCGGCCGAAGCCGGTGATGACCTCGTCGAAGATCAGAAGGATGCCGTGTTTGGTGCAGATCTCGCGCAGCTTCTGCAGGTAGCCCTTCGGCGGGATCAGGACGCCGGTGGACCCGGCCACCGGCTCGACGATGACGGCGGCAACGGTGGAGGCATCATGCAGGGTGACGATACGCTCGAGCTCGGTGGCGATGTCGCCGCCATGCTCGGGCTCGCCGCGGGTGAAGTTGTTCTTGCCGGGCTGGTGGGTATGCGGCATGTGATCGACGCCGGTCAGCAGCGTGCCGAACATCTTGCGATTGCTGACGATGCCGCCGACGGAAATGCCGCCGAAGTTGACGCCGTGATAGCCGCGCTCGCGGCCGATCAGGCGGAAGCGAGACCCATTGCCCTTCACGCGGTGATAGGCGAGCGCCACCTTGAGCGCCGTCTCGACGGATTCGGATCCGGAATTGGTGTAGAGAACGTGGTTCAGGCCTTCGGGAGCAATGTCGACCAGGCGGTTTGCCAGTTCGAAGGCCTTAGGGTGGCCGAGCTGGAAGGCCGGGGCGTAATCGAGCTCGCCGGCCTGCTCACGGATCGCCTCGGTGATCTTCGGGCGGCAGTGGCCGGCGTTGACGCACCAGAGGCCGGCAGTGCCGTCCAGCACCTGACGGCCGTCATGGGTCGTATAATACATGTCCTTGGCGCCGACGAACATGCGCGGCTCCTTCTTGAACTGGCGATTTGCCGTGAACGGCATCCAGAAGGCGCGGAGATCGTTCGGTGCATTGAGGCGATTGGACATCTGTTCTCCTGGCCGCTGACGGCCCTTTCCGGGGCTTCACGCCCAAATTTTGACTGCCCGGTCAAATTATCAGGGCTTCCCGAGGCGTCAACGGGGAAAACGCCCGAGAGCCACTGGGGGCCGGAGGTTCGAGTTGCTCCAATCAATCTGGGAATAGCTCGGGGCCGACAGGCGAAGTTAAAAAGGCACGACCGGCAAATCGCAAGGTTTGCCGGTCGTGCCATAAGGTTCAGGTGCTGAAATATCGTTGTCGCGTCTCCGGGAACATCCCCTTACGCCACGACATCGGCCGACATTCATGTCAGCGCTATCATCAAGCGGCAGATCTGTTCCGATTCTGCACGAGATAGATGTCTTCGAGCGTCGCCAGGATCTTCATCACCGGCTCGGAGGTGCTCGAATAATAAATGGTTTGTGCGTCTCGGCGGGTCTTGACCAGCTTTTGAGCGCGCAGTTTCGACAGGTGCTGGGAAAGAGCCGACTGGCTGAGGCCGACCTGCGTTGCAAGCACGCCGACGGCCACTTCGCCCTTCACGAGGCTACACAGGATCAGCAATCTCTTCGGGTTGGCCATGGCCGATAATAACGCTGCCGCCACATTGGTGTGATCGGCCAAATCCGTGGTGTCCATATTGTTATCTTCCTAATGCGAAACGTACATCATTCATGTGGGCACTGGCCGCCAGTCGGGATTTTGACCGACGCCAGAAACTAGCAACTGGGGTCGAAGATTGTATATACCTAAATTTAAGGTATCGAGTATGCTATTTTAGATATGTTTGAACAAATGTGATCGGCATCCCCAATGAGGGTTTCGAATTCGTATCGCAGCAGATAATCGCCGGAAATCATGTCAAAACCTGAGGGATCGATACCACAAATGCGCCAAGAAGCCGATTCCGGCGCCTTTAGCCTGATAGCGAGGGTCTCGGTCACATCGGGGTAGCGCGCTACTAAATCTCGCACTGCTTCTGCCGCCCCGGCGGCGACTTCTTCATTCGCGGACGACTGGATTATGAGATCGTTTGCGTCGAGCAGGTAGGCGCGGCCGAAGCCGCCATTGAAGCTGGCCCGTTTCGGCTTGAGACGGAAGAACAGGAAATCAGGAAAGTCGAGATAAAGCTTCGCCTTGGCGTGGCGAGCGAGAAAACGCGTGCGGATGCGCTCGTAGAACGCATTGCCGCGCTCGACGGGTTCAGCGAGGCATTGGGTTGTCAGGCGAGGGTGGGCGAGCGGATCGCCCTTGCCCGGCTCGCCGGTCAGGAGTGAGGCGCGCGGGTCCTTGGCAAGCGCCCTGGTATGGGCCGACAGTTTCGAAACGAGGATGACGGGGGTGCCGTCAATATCGGTCGCGACCAGCACGCGGCTGGCGAAGGGGAAGCCGGTCTCGGGGTCGAGAACGGCAATCGCCGCGTGCCGCGCGGAGCGCAGAAGCACGCGCGCAAGCTTGCGGGCATCGTCGTCGGTTTCGCGTATGGGCGAGGGTTGATCTTTCATATCCGCTTTGTGGCAAAGCGGATTGAAAACATCAAGCGTCCTGCTTGCGGCGATGGCGGGTGAGGCCGGCAACGATATCCTGGGCCGAGACGGTGCCGACGATCGTGCCGTTCTCGACGATGCCGATGCTGCCGGGCTGGCGGGCAAGGGCATCGAGGATATCGACGAGCGGGGTAGCGGCACGGGCCGTGGCGCTGACGCTCATGCCGGCGGCCGTCTGACCGAGACCGGGTTGCATCACGTCGGCCGCCGTCAGCATGCTGATCGGGTTGAGATGCTGCACGAAATCGGCGACATACTGGTCGGCGGGGTTCTTGACGATGTCGTGCGGCGTTCCGCATTGGATGATATGGCCGCCCTCCATGATGGCGATGCGGTTGCCGATGCGGAAGGCCTCGTCGAGATCGTGGCTGACGAAGAGGATGGTCTTCTTCAGCCGCCGCTGGAACTCCAGGAGCTCGTCTTGCAGGCGGGTGCGGATCAGGGGATCGAGCGCCGAGAAAGGCTCGTCCATCAGCAAGATCGGGGCGCCGGTGGCAAAGGCGCGGGCAAGACCGACGCGCTGCTGCATGCCGCCTGAGAGTTCGTTGACCTTGCGGTCGGCCCATTTCGTCAGGTTGACGAGCTCGAGCTGTTCACCGACGCGCCGCTTGCGTTCGGCCTCCGGCATGCCGGCGAGTTCGAGGCCGAAGCCGACATTCTCGGCGACGGTGCGCCAGGGCAGAAGAGCGAATTGCTGGAACACCATGGAGACGGTGTGGGTGCGCAGCTCCCGCAGCGCCTTGGCGTTGCATCTGTAAGGGTTGACCGGACCATTGGAGGTCGAGACCGAGACGTCACCGCGCACGACGGGGGCGAGGCCGTTGACGGCGCGCAGCAGCGTCGACTTGCCAGAGCCGGAAAGGCCCATCAGCACCAGGATTTCGCCTTCTTCGATGGTCAGCGAGGCATTGGCGACGCCGAGCACCAAGCCGGTGGCGGCGCCGATTTCGTCACGTGTTTTGCCCTGGTCGACCATGGCAAGCGCTGTTTCCGGCCGGTCGCCGAAGATGATGCTGACATCCTTGAAGCTTACCGCGGTCATGCGCCGCCTCCTTCACCCGCCGTGCGGAATATGCGGTCGAGAATGATCGCCAAGATGACGATACAGAAACCGGCTTCGAAGCCCTTGGCGATATTGACGGTGTTCAGCGCGCGCACGACCGGCACGCCAAGCCCGGGCGCCCCAACGAGGGCGGCGATGACCACCATCGACAGTGACAGCATGATGGTCTGGGTGAGGCCCGCCATGATCTGCGGCATGGCAAAGGGAAGTTCGATCTTGCGCAGCACCTGGATCGGCGTTGCGCCAAAAGCAACGGCGGCTTCGACGAGGGACGGCGGCGTCGAGATGATGCCGAGGCGTGTCAGCCGGATGGGGGCGGGGATGGCGAAGATGACGGTCGCGATCAGGCCCGGAACCATGCCGAGGCCGAACAGGATCAGCGCCGGAATCAGGTAGACGAATGTCGGAATGGTCTGCATCAGATCGAGCACCGGGCGCATGGCGGCATAGACCCAAGGGCGGCGGGCGGCGGCAATGCCGAAGGGAATGCCGATCACCATGCAGACAAAGGTGGCGGCGAGCACGAGGGCGAGCGTCTCCGTCGTCTCCTTCCAATAACCCTGGTTCACGATGAGCAGGAGCCCAAGACAGGTGAACAGCGTGACTGCGATCGACCGGCGCAGCCAGAAGGCAAGGGCGGTGATGGCAGCGATGACGATCAGCGGGTGGGGCTTCTGCAGCACGAAGAGCAGGCCGTCTATGGCGCTCGACAGCAGGAAGGCGAGCTGGTTGAAGAACCACTCGCCGTTCGATGTCAGCCAGTCCACGAAGGATTTGGCCCATGAGCCAATGGGAATCTTAGCCTCGGTGATCCAATTCAAGGGGCGCGCCTATCCAAAAAAATCAACAATCGGACAAAAATGAAACGGGGCGGCGAGCCGCCCCGTCATATCATCAAAGGCCGAGGCCGGTCTTGGCAGCCGCCAGAGCGTCGCCCTTGCCGTCGCGAGTCTTGACGCCTGCAAGCCAGGGGTCGAGGGCTGAGGGGTTGGCCTTCAGCCATTCGGTCGCCGCAGCTTCCGGCTCCTTGCCGTCGTCGAGGATCTTGCCCATGATCTTATTCTCCATATCGAGGGAGAATGTCAGGTTCTTCAGCATCGCGCCGACATTCGGGCATTCGCCGAGATAGCCGGCGCGAACATTGGTGTAGACCTTGGCGCCGCCGAAGTCCGGACCGAAGACGTCGTCACCGCCTGTGAGGTAGGTCAGCTTGAAATTGGTGTTCATCGGATGGGGTTCCCAGCCGAGGAAGACGACGGGCTTGCCTGCTTTTTCGGCGCGAGCGACTTGCGCCAGCATACCCTGTTCCGAGGATTCGACGACTTCCAGATCCTTCATGCCGAAGGTGTTCTTTTCGATCAGATCCATGACGAGGCGGTTGCCGTCATTGCCGGGCTCGATGCCGTAGATCTTGCCGTCGAGATCGTCCTTGTGGGCGGCGATATCCTTGAAGTCCTTGATGCCGAGTTCCGCACCCTTGGCGTTGGTGGCGAGCGTGTACTTGGCGCCGACGAGGTTGGGGCCGAAGGATTCGACCGACTTGTCGTCGAGATAGGGGCGGACGTCCTTTTCTTGCGTCGGCATCCAGTTGCCGAGGAAGATGTCGATGTCCTTGTTCTTCAGCGAGGTATAGGTGACCGGTACCGAGAGGACCTTGATGTCGGTCTGATAGCCGATGCTCTTCAGGACGACGGAGGCAGTAGCGGTGGTGGCGGTAATGTCAGTCCAGCCGACGTCCGAGAAATGTACGGTGGAGCAGCTGTCGGGATCCGCGGCGAAGGCAGCGGTCGCAACGGAGAGTGTGGCGATGGCAGTGGCAGTGACGAATTTGAACGTGCTTGTTGTTTTCATTTTAGACTCCCAGTCTTTAAGTTCCCAAGCCAACCACCAATAGCCGAGTTTGACAAGCGACCTCAGTGCGTTTGCGTCGTATCGACCCATGCGATTGCGACGTCGGGCAGATTTTTGGAACTATATTGTTTTTGGGGCTTTCAGCAGTTTTTGAGCGGGATTCCTGTGATTATCACTGTTGCAGGGCTTTTCTTTGCCATTGTGAGCTTTCAATAAGCCGATCAAGGAGAGATCGGATGGCAAAACTCTATTTCAACTACTCGACTATGAATGCCGGCAAGTCGACGATGCTGCTGCAGGCCTCCTACAATTATCAGGAGCGCGGTATGCGCACGGTGCAGCTGATCGCTGCCTTCGACGAGCGCACCGGCCGGGGCGTCATCGGCTCGCGGATCGGGCTGGAGGCGAGCGCCATTCCCTTCGAACCGCACGAGGACCTGTTCCGGCTGATCGGGACGCTGAGCGGTGAAGGCGCGCCGATTGCCTGCATCTTCGTCGACGAGGCGCATTTCATGACGCCTGTCCAGGTCTGGCAGCTTGCCCGCGTCGTCGACAGGCTCGGCATTCCTGTGATGGTCTACGGGCTGAGAACCGATTTCCAGGGCAAGTTGTTTCCGGCCTCGCAGGAACTGTTGGCGATCGCCGACGAAATGCGCGAGGTGCGCACGATCTGCCATTGCGGGCGCAAGGCGACGATGGTGGTGCGGCTCGACGCGGAGGGGAAGGTGTTGCACGAAGGCGCGCAGATCGAAGTCGGCGGCAATGAGAAATATGTCTCGCTCTGTCGCAGGCATTGGGATGAAGCGATGAACGGGGCTTGGATCGCCGAGCCGGTCTGAAGCCGCGATGCGGCCTGCTTTCTTTGGCGCCGCAAGCAACATGCTTTCGATTTTAAGCAATTCCGGACGGAAAACCGCTCACACTTTTCGGCACCATGCTCTAGCTTGAGAAGCACGAGATTCCCTGGAGAGGCCTGGTGCGTAAACCTCCGCCATTCGACAGCCAATACGAAGCTGCAGGCATCCTTGCCGAGAGGATTGCGGCCGACGGAGACTATTGCGTGGCCGCAATCAGCGCCTTCAGCGCCGATGAGGCACGTTCGGCCGACGAGGTCTTCCTCGAACAGAATTCTCGTTTCCAGGCCCATATCGCCGATGCTTCCGCGCTTGACGCCCTGCAGGCGGAGCTGGTCTTTTCCCTCGACCGGCTGACGGCGGAGGTTTCGGCCGATCTCGACAGTTTTCGGGGGCTGACGCTGCGCGAAAAGATGGCCGGCTGGACGTCGCGCCAGCGGATGTGGCGCATGTATACCGAACGTGTGCGCGAGGCCCCCGTCATCGAACGGTTGCTCGAACTTCTGACGAAATCGGACGCGCTCGCCAGACTGATTGCCGGCCAGCGCGCTTCGATCATCGAACGGCACAGGGCCGCCGAACGCGGTCTCATCGACATCGTCGAGCAACGGCGCCGACTGGTCGATTCCATCGATATTGCCCGCCTGAAGATGAAGGAACTCAATGCCAAGGCGCTGACGACGCAGGGCCGTATCGGCGTCTACGGCAGCAGGGCGCATTGGGAGCAGATGGAGGCGGAGCGGCGGGCGCTGAAGGCGGAGGCCGAGCAGATTTCCGCCGGGGAGCACGAGATGCGCGACGACAGCCAGCGGCGCGAGCGTTTCATCGGCCTGTTCCAGACCTTTGTCGATTCGCTGAATGGCCGGATCGCCGCTTGTAGCGTGCTGCTGCGCAAGCTGATGATCGACGTCGAGGAGCGGCTGATCATCTATCAGGCGCAGGTCGATACCGACCGGCCCGGCATGAAGATGCGGATCAGGCCGGAACTCTTTCCTGATATCGCCGCGCCAATCAGGCTGTTCGAAAAGGGCATGCTGGTCGCCCAGGATCTGGAGCGGCGCAAGAGCCGCGCCGATCTGGAATTTACCGGCAGGTTTCCGACCTATGCCGAGCCGGCGCCGGACAAATCGGGAGCCCCTCTGATCGATACGGCGCGCAGGTCCTTCCGGTTCAGCCTGCCTTTCCTGCGTTCCTGAGCCGCAAGACGTCGTCAGCACCTCTTTTCCGCAAGGCGCCCTTGCGAAAAATCGGAGGGCTCGTGTTGTGCTCGGCCGATCGAGCGCATATGTGGATGCGACGGGGCCGCAATGTCCTGATGTTCGCCTCGCCTGACAGGAGACGACGATGCTTGACCGGATAGCCGGTTTTTTCAGGCTGATCGGCCAGACGATCGGTCGCTGGGTCCGCCTGTTTTTCGCCTGGGCCTTCTGGCCCATTCTTGCCGCGCATGGCTGGTATCAGCGCCGGAGTTGGATGATCCGGCTGCCGGTGATCGCGTTCGTGGCGCTCTTCGTCGTGCTCTACGGCTATTTCTTCTGGCAGACGCAGGCCTGGTCGAATTTCAACACCGCCTTCGTCGACCAATACCGGCTTGCCGAACGCAAGGTTGCCGCGGGACAGGAAATGCCGGTCGCCGAGGGAAGCAACGCCACGGCAGCCAAGACCTGCCAGCGTTCGGCGATCATCGACGTCACGGCCGACCTGACCGACTTCAACGTCAACCAGAACGCATGGATCTCCTCCATGCTGCTCTACAAAATGGGCTTTTTCGGAATCGACTGGGATCACACGCCTTTCCTCGACAACAAGGCGTCGTTCCAGCGGGGCATCAATCAGGCGGTTCGGCGGACATCGGCAGAGCTCGTCGATACGCTCGGGCGCGTGCGCGGCACGTCGGGCATCAACAACGACCTGCAGAGCGCCCGCGGCAATCTGCAATTCGACGAATACAGCTGGTATTTCGGGCTCAATCCCTTCGGGCCGAAGACGCCGACGCCCTCCTATTACCGTTCGGCGATCGGCAGCCTGCGCAAATTCAACACCGATCTTTCCACGTGCAGCGTCATTTTCGACGGCCGCGCTGACAACCTCATGCAGTTCATCGACCGCATTGCCAACGATCTCGGCGGCACGTCCGACATGCTCGCCGAGCGCTCGGAAAACCACAATCGCGGCTGGTTCGATACCCGCGCCGACGACCGGTTCTGGTTCGCCTACGGCCAGCTCTACGCCTATTACGCCATCCTTGCCGCCGCGCAGGCGGATTTCTCGCAAGTGGTGCAGGAGCGCAATCTCGGAGCGGTCTGGGGCAGCACGATGCGGCAGTTCCAAGCGGCGTTGCGCATTCAGCCGGCGATCATTTCGAACGGGCGCGAGGACGGCTGGATCATGCCGAGCCATCTCGCCACCATGGGCTTTTATATTCTCCGGGTGCGCTCGAACCTAGTCGAAATCCGTTCGGTGCTCGACCGGTAAACCCCGTGGAGTCAGCGGGGTCTCGCATCGTCCTCGAAACCGACGACGCGCAGCCGCTCGACGCATTCATAGGTGACGCCGACGATGCCGCCGCCGCTTTCATCGTCACGAAAGCGGCCGACGCTGCGCACCAGCTTGTAACCGCCAAGCCGGCTGTCGACGCGGTATACGAAATGGAAGCCGACGCCATGACGGCTCGCCTCTTCGAATGTCTGGGCGATCAGGCTGCGGTCCTCCTCATGGATGCGCGACATCAGCTCGGTCAGATTGACGGGGCCGTTGCTGTAAGGGGAGGTCGAAGATCTCGTGTACATCCTGACCTGCCACTGAACTTTCATCCAGCTGCGATTGGAGCCTCGGGGGTTTTGAATACGCCAAGTGGCGCGGTGTGAGCAACCGGCGGAAACGCGAAGCTTTCATCTTGCGCAGCGTTGGAGCCGGTT